>JARLHU010000021.1 GCA_031292095.1 Desulfosporosinus sp. | reverse complement strand
CCATACATTGAAAGCACCGCCTGCCGTTGGGTCAAGCCAGCATCAAGTAAACGATGGTGCAGGTGCCCTCGGTCAGCTGTCGCCATGGATTGTCCGCGTAGCTTGCGACGAATAATGGCAAAAGTCAGGTCTGTCACCGGCATGCCCATAACAAGGAGCGGAAAAACCAGGCCCAGGATCGTCGCCGTTTTAAGCAGACCCATAATGGAAAGTCCTCCGATAATGTAGCCGAGGAACATGCTCCCTGAATCACCCATGAAAACACGCGCCGGTGGGAAATTAAAAACTAGGAAGCCAAGGAGCGCTCCGGCCAAGGCCAACGTAAGATGGGCCGCCGGGACTTGATTAATCCCATACGCTGACCAAAACAGCAAAAGAGCCACCATAAAACAAATTCCGGCTGCTAGCCCATCCAATCCATCTGAAATATTGACTGTGTTCACCAAACTAACAACCCAAAACAGCATCAAGATAAGACCAATTGCACTTAAACCAAGTGCCCCGAAATCGAGCGATCTGTTGAATGGTAAGGAGATCACATCCATGGAAAAATGAAAAAAGAGCAATACTGATGCCGCCGTAATTTGCCAAAACAGCTTAACCAGGGGACGAATTTCACGGATGTCATCCCAGATTCCAACCGCCAAAATGATGGTGCTTCCGATGAATAACCCCCATATTTGTACGAGAGAAAAGGCATCCATCGCATAAGATTTATCCCATAATTGGATGGCCAAAGTTGCTAGCCAAAAAGCAGCATATAAGGCTATTCCACCCAGACGGGGAATCGGCCGACTGTGAACATGCCTTCCACCCGGATAAGCAATCGCCCCCCATTGTTTCGCTAATTTCATAGAAATCGGCGTAGCAATTACCGCAATCACCAAGGCAATAAGAAAGGTTAACGCATACGTCATGATTGTTCCTCCACCGTCCCCGCATCACGCATGTCCCCTATATTATTTACTTTGGGCATCATTTTCTTTGCTCCTTTCTAGACAAGACCTGGGAAACCCCATTGTCGCAAGGCTTCGTAAACAACAACAGCCACAGAATTCGATAAATTTAAGGAACGGGCCTCTGCACGCATCGGCAACCGAAAGGTCGTATCCGGATAACGCGCTAAAATTTCAGTTGCTAAACCTTTGGTTTCCTTTCCGAACAGCAGGTACCCTCCAGGCTTATACATTATGTCGGTGTGAGTACGTCCACCTTTAGTAGACGCAAGGTAACGGGGCCCTTCTGGATTTTTCTCTTCAAACTCTTCGAAATTTTCATAGATAACTATATCAATAAGGTGCCAGTAATCTAAACCGGCACGTTTTAGTTGCTTGTCATCAATACTAAATCCTAACGGTTTTACCAAGTGAAGTGTTGCTCCGGTCGCAGCACAAAGCCGAGCTACATTCCCCGTGTTCGGTGGAATCTCCGGCTCAACTAAGACAATATTGAGTCTCTTGTTCAAGTCTATGGTTCTCCTTTCAATGACACCCTGTACAGTTCCCTCTACATCCCGGCGAGCAACTTCCACCCCCGGTTCCTCCTGTAAGGCCAAAACTAGCAAACCCAGAAATTTGTTTCATCAGCCCCGCATGCCCACAATCGACACACGTTAGCAACTCACCATTTTCCCCCATTCGACACAATTCAGTTGTAACCGTACCACAGTTTGGGCAGCCAAATTCGTACATAGGCATTAATGATACCTCCTAGTTCTCCCAGTTAGACTCAACTATTATACTATTATAACCTGAAATTATGGCAAACCCAACTTATTATATTAAATCCTGATATTTTCCCCAATTCTAAGCAAAACTTTGACTGCGTCTCCTGTCGGGGGCATTCATGAATGCCCTCGACAACTAATATTATAAAGATATTCTGTATACTTTCCGTAAAACCCTAGATGTTCCCTCTTGTTTTTGGTAATGTTAAGATCAATATCAAAGGAGGAATTATCATGGGGCAAAGCCTAACTCAGAAAATACTTAAATCCCACCTAGTTACCGGTGACTTAGAAGAAGGAAACGAAATCGCTCTTCGTATTGATCAGACGTTAACCCAGGATGCCACAGGAACCATGGCGTTTTTGCAATTTGAAGCCATGAACCTTTCTAGAGTTCAAACCGAATGCTCGGTGAGTTATATAGATCACAATACTCTTCAAACAGGGTTTGAAAATGCGGACGACCACGCCTTTCTGCAGAGTGCTGCCGCCCGGTTTGGGGTGTATTTTTCCCGTCCGGGCAACGGAATTTGTCATCAAGTCCATCTTGAACGCTTCGCCAAACCCGGAAAAACTCTGCTCGGATCAGATAGTCATACCCCCACTGCCGGCGGAATGGGCATGCTCGCCATGGGTGCAGGGGGCCTTGATGTGGCCGTGGCCATGGGTAGAGGGCCTTTTTATCTTCCTAATCCCAAAGTCCTGCGCGTCTGGCTTACCGGGCAACTTACCGACTGGGTTTCCGCCAAAGATATCATTTTAGAAGTTCTTCGTATCCTCACGGTCAAAGGGGGAGTCGGAAAAATAATTGAGTATGCCGGACCAGGCGTGAAAACCCTTACGGTCCCAGAGCGGTCTACCATCACCAATATGGGCGCAGAATTAGGGGCGTCTTCTTCAATATTTCCCAGTGACGAACAAACACTCCGCTTCTTAGAAGCACAAGGACGAGCACAGGACTGGATTTCCCTCACTGCCGATGAAGATGCAACCTATGACGAAGAACTGGCCATTGATCTTTCCTTGCTTGTTCCAATGGTTGCCCAGCCCCATAGTCCAGACAATGTTGTTCCTGTAAGTGATCACGTAAACCAAGTCGTCAATCAGGTTGCCATTGGCAGTTGCACGAACTCCTCCTATCAAGACTTGATGCGTGTGAGTCAGATCCTGAAAGGAAAACACGTACATCCGGATGTCAGCTTAGTGATTTCACCCGGGTCACGTCAAGTTTTAAGCATGCTCGCCAGCAATGGCGCCTTGACAGATCTTCTCGACAGCGGGGCACGCTTGCTCGAATCAACCTGCGGTCCCTGTATTGGTATGGGCCAATCTCCGGTGTCTCAAGCCGTCTCAGTCCGGACCTTTAACCGCAATTTCAAAGGCCGAAGCGGTACGCAAGATGCCTCAGTCTTTCTGGCCAGCCCAGAAGTCGCGGCAGCCTGCGCGTTGACTGGGTTCTTAACGGATCCCCGCACATTGGGACTTCCACCCCTCGTTGATTTTCCCGAGCGATTTAGAATCGATGACAGCATGATTTTACCACCTGGCGATCCTACTACCCCGATTCGACGCGGTCCCAACATTCGACCGCTCCCCCTGGCCCCAGCGCTGAATGACACGCTCGACTTACCTATCATTTTAAAGCTTGGGGACAATGTGACCACAGATGACATCATGCCCGCCGGATCCAAAATTCTCCCCCTCCGTTCGAACATCCCAGCGATTTCCGAATATACCTTTCACAAAATTGATGCTCAGTTTGCTGCCAAGGCCAAGGACTTAAAGCAAAGCCTCATTGTCGCCGGCCACAATTACGGTCAAGGCTCAAGCCGTGAACACGCCGCCTTAGCTCCCATGTATTTAGGCCTGCGTGTAGTTTTGGCTCAAAGTTTTGCGCGCATCCACCGAGCTAACCTGATTAACTTTGGCATTTTACCACTCACCTTTGTCAATGAGGAAGACCATGGCCGCCTCAAGCCAGGCATGATTCTACACCTTTCGAACGTGCATCAAGCCATTCAAACTCCTGGCTCTTTTGTTCTTACTCTCTCTAACGACCCAAACCCGATTTTAGTCAGACACGATCTCTCTGAACGTCAAGCCAAGATACTGCTAGCAGGGGGACTTCTGAATTCGACCAAATATTCTGTTGATGCTTGATCTCAAAAGCTTGTTCTGTTATATAGAAGCATGTTATGATGATTTTATATTTGGGATTTAGAGAAAAGAGGTGTATTAATGCTCACTGAAGAGGATCGTAAACTACTCAAGCTTATCGAGGAAGATTGCCGTTTAACACCTGAGGCGCTTTCCATTCAAACCGGATTGATGCCTGAATACATCACCCAGCGGATTATCGCTTGGGAAAAGGAAAAAGTGATCGTTGACTATCGGCCGCTGATCAACTGGGACCGAACCGGTGATGTAGCAGTTTCCGCCCTGATTGAAGTTAGAGTCTTACCACAGCGGGGTTATGGTTTTGACAAAATAGCCAAACGCTTACAAAAATATCCTGAAATAAAATCACTGTTTCTGATGTCAGGGGGGTATGACCTAGCTCTGCTCATCGAAGGTAAAACCATGCAAGATGTCGCACTGTTTGTCGCCGAAAAATTAGCTCCGCTTGAACATGTCCAGAGCACAGCGACTCACTTTGTATTACGCCGCTATAAGCAAGACGGGGTCGAGCTTATGGGAGAGGAAGAGACGCTGCAACGTCTCGTGGTGTCGCCATGAATCGTTATCTTGCCACCCATGTTGAAAGTCTTCCCCCCTCAGGGATCCGCAAGTTTTTCGATCTAGTCGCAACCATGAAAGACGTCATATCTTTAGGGGTCGGAGAACCCGACTTTGTCACGCCATGGACCGTGCGCGAAAGTGGCATCTTTTCTTTAGAACAAGGACAAACCATGTATACCAGTAATGCTGGACTCTTTGAGCTGCGGGATGAACTTGCGCATCATTTATCTAAAACTTTAGGCCTTACCTACAAGCCGCTTGACGAGATTTTGATTACCGCCGGAGCAAGCGAAGCCGTTGACCTTGTGATGCGAGCCGTGCTCAATCCAGGGGATGTTGTCTTAGTTCCCAATCCCTCCTACGTGTCCTACGGACCTTGCGCAACTTTGGCTGGAGCAACTGTTCAATACATTCAGACCCATGCCAAAGACGACTTTCGTTTACGCGTAGAAGACTTAATTCAAGCGTATACACCTAAAGCTAAACTCCTAGTTCTCTCCTACCCGAACAACCCGACCGGGGCGATCATGACACGAGAGGATCTTATTCCCATCGCCGATTTTGCGATCAAATACGATCTTCTCGTTCTTGCCGATGATATTTATTCTGATCTCACCTACGACGGAACCCATGTCTCTATCGCTAGCCTACCAGGCATGCACGACCGTACTCTCTTTGTCAGTGGCTTTTCCAAGTCCTACGCTATGACCGGCTGGAGAATCGGGTACGTTGCCGGGCATAAAGATCTCATCGCCGGACTGACAAAAATTCATCAATATACTATGCTCTGCGCCCCCATCATGGGACAATTCGCAGCTTTAGAAGCGTTACGGTCTGCCTCAGAGGCTAGAGACGAGATGGTCGCTGCCTATGATCGTCGACGGCGCCTTATGGTGCACGGCTTTCGACAAATGGGCCTTGACTGTTTCGAACCCTTAGGCGCTTTTTACGTTTTTCCCGAAATCACCAAGACGAACTTAACCTCTGAAGAGTTTGCCGAGGAACTCTTAAAAGAAGAAAAAGTTGCTGTCGTTCCCGGGACCGCTTTTGGGCCTTCCGGCGAAGGACATATTCGCTGTTCTTATGCTTATTCCACGGAACAACTTCAGGAAGCCCTCAAGCGAATCGCACGCTTTGTTCAGCCCAGAATTAGTTAAACTTTAAACAATCATCGTCTTCAGATTTTTAGGGAAGGCAGATATCCAAAAAAGCTGCCGAGCAATAATAAAGAAGGCTCAACAGATTTTACTGTTGAGCCTTCTTTATTATTGCTAAAAACTATTACTTATTTTCTTTTTCCTCTTCCTTTTCATCCAACTTATCATTGATCTTTTTTGCAAGCTTCTCCTTACTCTCGTCAAACTTCTCCTTTAACTCCGCCTTTTTGGATTGAAGCTTTCCTTTAAGTTCCGACTCTTCATTACCGGTAATCTTTCCCACAGTTTCCTTAGTTTTTCCTATAACTTTATCTTTGGCATTTTTAAATGTATTTTTTAAATCTGTCATTTTGTACCTCCATTTAATTCTATAAAATTACTTTTAGTGTAGGCACTACTTAAACCTTGGCAAAATATAAACTACAATAAAGTACAATAATCCAAAAAATATCAGCAAATAAGCACCATATTTAACTACCACTGAACCAAAAGCACTGCCGTCAAAGCTTTTATCAACGTTTATTTTTTCGATTTCAACTTTTTTATTTTCATCATCCATAATATAATCACCTCTATCCTAGATAGGATTAATTATAACCAAGATTCAGTTACGACCAGAACCGCAGTCACATCACTTCATTGAGGCATGATTAAGCCTAATCGCACCTAGATTAATCAGTATACTTTCCCGCTAATTAAGATGATAACAAAAAAAAATGCCATTAGTATGACACTTTCCTTTCATTGAGGAGTTATTTTCATTTCGTAAGGCTATCAAGGCATTTCTCTGCAGAATAGCTTTACCGCGCCATCCAGCTGCTGTTATTATAAGAAACCCTCTTGAATACTTAAATATCGCTTTGCAATTTTAAAATCTCTTCTAGGGTAAGTCCTGTTATTTCAACGACGAGTTCGACAGCTAACCCTTTCTGCAAGGCCGTCTTGGCCGTTATTACTCTGCCTTCTTCTCTGCCCTCTTCTCTGCCTTCTTCTCTAGCAGTATCCAATATCCCCATCTCCTGACCAAGGTAGGCAAGATAGTCGTCATATCCCCGTTTTTCTTCCTCGCTCATCATTAGATAATCCAGTTTTTTAGCTGCCAGCAAGATTCCTGGTGACTTGAAGTCCTCACGTATTGCGCCATGCTTAAAGAAATACACCCATTCATCGATAGCCTCATTAATCATATCTTCAAACTTTTCCACATAAATCATATAGTATTCCGGGAAGACATTTTTACTAGTAACCACCGACGTTTCTTTTTGTTTCGCTTTAGATTCGTGAAGAATCAGCGGTTTCTTCGTATGTATTCCAATTAGCTCTGTTGTACCGTAATAGATAAAATCGGCGTTCTCTTTCTCATCCACCCGCATGGTATGGTACATTATACTGATTGATATAACTTTCACTACTTCGTTGTAGCCCTTCCCCAGCTCCAAACCTTCCACAACTGCTTTTGACGTACCCCAAAGCAATCGTTGAAGGTAATCTGCCTCACGTTGATTTTGAATTTCAATGATGATTTGTTTCCCTTGGGAATCTTTGCACTTCAAGTCGACCCGGTTAAATTTCCTATTTTCAGCTTCCCTGTTACTTTCGCTTTCTAAAATATTTTCTATCACGATTGTTTCTTTTAATAGGTTAGAAACAAACGCTTCTAGTACATCAAAATTAGCTTTGTTACGTAGTATATATTTCATAGCCCAGTCAAAGCGCACAAGCTTTTTTATAGCCATAGTTTACCGTCCCCTCTCTGGTTACTACAGTTATATCATATTTTACCATTATCATTGTGATTATTCCACCTCATCTTCAGCTCACCAAAGAGGCTATTTACATAAGTTTGTGCCGTACTAAACTGTTCAGGACTTCTATTGAAAAAATTATCCTGAGTATACAAACAAGTATGCAATCAAGAACCGTCCCTTATCCCGCTCCAAAGCGAAGCAGTCAGACCTCAGCGAGGTCTGACTGCTTCGTCTTTTCGGCACATAGTTCAAGCAATTATTTCTTCTCATAAGTAAGGGACAATAATTGGTGGAACCACTTTATCCTTTTCGCGTTCTGCCAACCAATGTTTAAGACGGGGATCTTGAACATTTCGCAAGGCTAAAAAGGCGTTTCTCTGCAGAATAGCTTTTCCGCGCCATCCAGCTGCTGTTACTTGAAATCGTTGCTGAAACTCTCCTTTAGTTAAATTGAGAGTCTCGAGTAAATCAATGCCACGTCGAAGCGAGAAGGTATAGGAATTTGTTTGTTCCTTCTCCATCCGTTTTGGTTGTGTGGACAAACCTCCTGGCAGGTGTCGCAGCCAAAAATCCGTAATCCAAGGTGCTTGCACTCCTGCTCAGTAAGTACCTCCTTACTCTGGGTAAGGTAAGAAACGCAGCGTTTAGCTGCAAAAATCTCTTTTCCGAGGATTTGCGCCGGACATGCTTCGACACATAGTTGACAGGCTCCACATTGGTTAAAGCTAGGACGATCTACTGGAATCTCTCGATCCAGAAGGAGCAATGCTAGGGCCACAAACGAACCGTATCCTGGAATAATAAGCTGTTGATTTCGGCCGATCCAGCCTATCCCAGCCCGAACCGCGAAAGCACGTTCAATCAGAGGGCCTGTGTCCACTTGCCAGCGAGGAGTTCCCATCCACCCGTTAATAACCATAGTATCCACCAGCTTATTTATGGTCTGCCGAAGAACACGATGATAGTCTTCCCCCACTGCTGAGCGAGCAAGCACGCCCTCTCCCTCTTGGGGAGGAACCGTATCAGGGAGCGGATAAGCCAAGACAACGACCGTCTGACAATCTTGCCAACCTACCTTGGGATCAATTCGTTGCTCGATTTCCTTTCCCTCAAAAGGCGTAGCTAAGCCTTGATCTCTTCTTACTTGTAACGCTTGAGCTAATCCGGTCACTGTTTCTGCCGAGGTAAACCCAATCGCCACAAAACCTAATTCATATCCCCATCTTTTAATATTCGCTTGCCACTGCATTTGTTGATCAAATTCCATGGGTTTCCTCCTCGAGTTTCGGGTACCGCCAAGGAAGCGACCGACGGTCATGGATGACCTAGTGTCGCTGAAGCCATGGATGGCGGGAAGCGACCACTTATAAAGGTGAGCGTCTTGCAGTGGGATGAGATCCGATGGTGCTTAGACAGACTCTGTTATGCTTGGCACTCGGTTTTTCTTTTTCGGCATTTTTTGTATCAAATTATCCATATTCACATACATAACCGGGACGAGGACGAGGGTCACTAAGGTAGAGAGTGACAAGCCGAAGGTGATAACTGCTGCCATGGAGGAAAGGGTCTCTGTACCGCTCCCACCTAAAATAAGCAAAGGTAACATGGCCGCCACATTAGTGACCGTAGTCAAAATAATTGGCCTCAAGCGAATAGATCCCGCCTCTAATAAAGCCTCAGCCAAGGGCTGTCCCTTGTCTCGAAGTTGATTTGTATAGTCTACGAGCACAATGGCATTGTTGGTTACCAATCCGACCAACATGACCATACCCATCATAGAGTTGATGTTTAAGGTGTTATGAGTCAAATAGAGGCCGATTATAGCTCCAACAAAAGTTGGTGGTAAGGAAAACATGATGACAAAAGGGGTGAGGAGGGACTCAAACATACCCGCCATAACCATATACACTAAAACGATAGAAGCCAGTAAACCATTACCCAACGCACTAAAAGCCTGAGTCTGGTTACGACCATTCTGACCAAATCCGAGGGTATAACCATCAGGGACATGCAGAGCTTTAAAGCGCTGGGTCAAGGCTGCCTGCACTTGTCCTGTGGAGGTTCCAAAAACGTTCGCCTGGACGCTCACATTACGCACTCCGGCAATGTGTTCCACAACTGTCGGCTCATTTGAGAGAATCATAGTGGCCACTTGGGTTAAAGGAATCGCCAGGCCATTTGAATTCATAATCGTCACTTGAGTTAGTTTGGTGATATCCTGGGCATAAGTTTCTGGATACTGAACAATTACATTATACCCATTGTCTCCCTGATAAAACGTACTGGCTGTACTTCCTTGAAACGCAGTGTGCAAAGCGTCAACGACTTGCTTCTCACTAAGACCATTTTGAACCAAACTACCCTGATCAAGTTTCAATTTATAGCTCGGCTGCCCGGTTTCTAATTGGTTATTGATATAACGTAAAGAAGGGGTCTCAGCCATGATTTGCGCGACCTGATTGCTTAACAAGGCTAAAGTATTCAAATCCGGTCCTGAAATATCAACCCCAATCTGCCCGCCGGATGATCCACGTCCTAAAACGGCTGCCGCAGCGCTTATCTTCGCCCCGGGGATATTACTTATAAACGGCTGGAGTTGATTAGCCAGTGCACTAACAGATTGCTTAGCGGTTAGATTCAAGGATACCGTCAGTTGAGCTGTATTGGTCGAAGCCTGACTAGCTCCCGACGAAGATCCTATCTGTTCGTAGATCGAACTCACGTTATTCAGATGTTGACGAATCCGGTTTTCTACCTCTTGGACGACCTGGGCCGTTTGGTTAAGGGCCGTTCCAGGAGCAAGAGTAAGCGAAACCGCGATCTGATTAGTCGTAGATACGGGCATAAGTTCTGAACCAATCTGATTATAAATTGGTACTATTGCTAGGAAAAGGGCAAAAGACAACGTAACGACTGTCAGTCGGTGCTCGAGGCTCCAGCTTAGGATTCGTCGATAACCCACCGTTAAATCATGCATGCCTCGTCCGAACCAGTCAAAAGGGGCCCAGATGCGGAAAGGTGCGGTCAATCCTGGAATCGTCTCCTCCTGAGTGAAGCGTGCTCCTGTGAGAAGCTTGGACGCTAACATGGGGGTGAGGGTGAGCGCCACAATTAGGGCGACAATGTGCGAGAAGGTAACGGTCAGTGCCATTGGCCCAAAAAGTTGACCAGCTATCCCACTGGTAAATAAGGAAGGCGCAAAAACACATATTTGGGCCATAGCCGCCACCATAACGGCTGTTCCCACTTCTTTAGTTCCTACACTGGCTGCTTCTTTGGGCCCTAAACCCATCTGTCTGGCCCGGAAAATGCTCTCTAAGACCACCACTGAAAAGTCGACCAGAGAGCCTAAGGCAATGCCAAGACTACCCAAAGTAATGGTATTAATCGTCAGATGATAGGCCGACATCAGGATAAATGCCGTCAAGACCGAAATCGGAATAGCAACTGCGATAACAGTTGTTGTCCGCACACTCCGTAAGATCAGGAGCATAAGAATAATCCCCAGCAGAAAACCCAATAACGTATGTTCAGATACTAAGTGTACTGCCTGTAAAATTCCCTGGGCCGAGTCGGTGATCACTGTAATCTTCATGCCCTGAGGGAGTTGTTTGGCTAATTTGTCCAGAGCCGTATGAACACCACTAGAAACTTGGACTGTATTCGCACCAGTGGACTGCTGGATACTAAACGCCACCGTAGGTTTATCATTGACCTGGGCGATAAGGGTAACATCCTGGAATCCATCTTGCACTGTGGCAACATCACCCACAGAGATGCTTTTCTTCCCTAAACTCAACGGAACCTTGAGCAAATCCTGGGTAGAACTGAATTGACCGTCGACCTTGAGCGGAATCAATTGGGTTCCACGCTGGGCCTGACCGACATCAGCGGAATAATTCGCGGCAGATAAAGCTTGAGTTACCTGAGTTATCGATATGTTGTAGAAATTCAATTTTCCTGGGTCCACATTGACCGTAATCTGGCGGGTCAGATCTCCAATCACATTGACCGTTGCTACCCCATCCACGTGCTGGATCGCTGGGCTGACAAGGTTATCAGCTACGTCCGAAATATCCGCAACAGTCTTGCCGCCGGACAACGTTACCAACATGATCGGCGTGCTGTTGGGATCAAACTGTTGGACGTTGGGCATGGTCGCATCAGTGGGTAATTTGCTGACGACGCGATTAACAAGACTACGCATCGTTTCCACCTGTTGACCCATATCCAAACCGTAGTTAAAATTCACCCTGACTCGGCTGGAACCTGCGGTCGACGTAGAATCAATCTCCTGCACTCCAGATAAACTCTGGAGAACCTGCTCAATCGGCTTTGTAACCTGCTGTTCAACCTCTGAAGGTGTCGCTCCTGGAAAGGATGTTGATACCGAGGCGATCGGCAAATCCATGGTTGGCATAAGATCCATGGGTAAACCAACCATGGCTACAATCCCGATAAGTATGGCAGCCAGCATAACCATGCTGATCGTAACAGGACGACGTATAGATATATCCGCGATTTTCAAACTTCTCCCACCTTTCCCATTTGATTAGTCACACTCAACTCTTGGGGGCGCTTTTTTTGGCGCCTTGATTAGGTTGAGTTCCACTAGGGGGAGTCGCCTGTGCTGGTGCTCCGCTTTGGCTAGTATCCGCACTATTGATTTCTTGTACTGGGTTCCCGTCCGATAACAAGTTCTGACCTTGAGTGACAACAGTGTCACCAGCCTGCAGTCCACCAGTTATTTCGTAGAGAGTGCCAGTCATGTTCCCTACCTTAACCGCTCGCTGAACAGCTTTTCCATTTTCTATTACAAAGACCGAAATCGCGCCACTTTGCATACTGATTACACAATCAGCGGGAATTACAATCCCTTGTTTACCGCTATTCTGAGCAAAGGCCTCAACCGGCATTCCGGGCAGGACCTGTTGTTTTCCGGGTGTAAGCGTTATATTCACGGAGTATTTTTTACTGGTTGGATCAGGTGCCGGAAGAACAGCACTTATCGTACCAGCCAAAGTCTCTTGGGTTGAGGGGACAAGAACAGACATCGGTTGACCGACCTGCATTTTGCTAATATTGTTAACCGGCACATCGATCGTCGCGATCAGTGGCTCCATCGAGGCGATTGTAATAAAGCCTGTTCCCGGTCCGACCGACTGGCCGACTTCAGCCGTAACAGCTGTCACATAACCACCTACCGGGGCAACGATTTGTCCGTTGCTAATTTGGGCCTGATAGACCTTTATCCCAGCTTGAGCAGCTTGGACCTGAGAAGCCCCGACTTGAATTTGCGGGTTATTACCTACGACCTGATTATTAGTCTGAGACTGGGCCACGCCGGCCTGGGCTGATGCGATAGAGTTGGCAGACGTGGTGTTCGCAGCATCCACAGCAGCTTGGGCCTGAATCACCTGGGCCTGAGCAGTCTGTACAGCCTTCGAATCTTGGGCGGCTTGGAGACCCGCTTGGGCAGCTACCAAAGCCGCCTGAGCCTTGGTCACGGCGGCTTGTAAACCCGCTTGGGTATTTGCCAAATCTGCCTGAGCCTTGGTTACCGCAGCGTTGCCGTTTGCTATACTACTCTGAGCATTTTGTAAAGTAATCGCTGACGTTTCCGCATTGGCCTGTGCGGTTAAAAGACTTGGATCCGTCGTAGAGTGAGCCATCTGCTGGGCCCTCTGCAACTGCTGATTAGCAGTGTTATAAGCATCCTGGGTTTTACTTAGGTTAGCTTGCGCGGTTTTAGCTTGGGTATTCGCGGCATCTAGCGTAGCCTGGGCAGAAGCAAGCCCGGTTTGAACCTGGGTATTAGCGGCATCCAACGTGGCCTGGGCGGCCTCAAGCGTGGTTTGAGCTTGCTTAACTCCATTTGCATATTGGACATTAGCATTGTCCAGTTGAGACTGAGCGGTAACCAAAGCCTTTTGAGCACTAACTACAGTGGCTGTAGCTGCCGTTTGAGCATTACTTAGACTGGTTTGAGATGATTGTAAAGCAGAATTAGACTGGGCCAGTGAATTATCTGTGCCCTGGCCTGTGGCCCCAAGTTGAGCCTGAGCTACATTTAAATTGGCGCTGGCCTGATCACGCTGAGCCTGGAGGACACTGGTGTCTATGCTCGCCAAAACCTGTCCTGATTGCACAATATCTCCGGCTCTGACTTTAACAACATTCAGGGTTCCTGCAGTCGCCGGTGAGATGGAGGTTTGTATATAAGGAGTGACACTACCTAGAAAGCTATCCGAGTTAGGCAACTGGCTAAGCTGGATCTTTTCTGTCTTTACCGCGATGGCTGGTGGTTTTACGGTCATCGCTGATTTTGCTGTGCCACACCCTGTGACCGTAGATAAGATAAGTGTTATCGCCAAAAAACCAGCTAATTTCGGCGACATAGACCGTCCTGGAAACCATCCATCAAATTTAATCATCATGCCTTTCACTCCTATACCAGTCTTCATTCCAAGTCAAAAAGCAATAAGCTTTGGGTAGCATCAGTGCATCTTTGACTTGTTATTTTCTTTCATATGCCTTAATACTGTATCAGTATACTTGTTAGCTTCTCAATAAGGCAATAGCTCAGTCTTAAGGAAAGTCGATCTTTATCTTAAGATTATGTTAAGCTTTTGGGTGCATAAAAGAATAAAGAGAAACTGGCTATGTATATAACCAGTTTCTCTTTTTCCGCCTTTTTGCGCAACGTATAATACCGATCAGGTTTACCTATAACGAGGTTACTTAGAGGACCTAAAATAGGCATAGGTCATTGGATCCCCTTCTTGCAGGATTTCTCCGGCGGTAACATCAGCCAGAAATAACGTATGTGTTCCAGAATCTAGTTGCCCCACGACTGTCGCTTCCATGGTGACAAGCACATCATTGAGTAAGAGGACCCCCGATTCCCCACGATGGACTGCCAGACCCTCAAACTTGTCGAAGTCACGACCCGTTCGATAGCCAAACCTGCGTGCGTGATTTTGACCCGTTTGACTGAGCACTGAGACCCCAAACTTTCCACTCTTCTGAATTAATTCATGGGTAAAATTTATTTTATTGATTCCGATAGCCAATCTCGGCGGCTCTGCTGTGATTTGAAAACAGGTGTTCGCACATTGACCATTGTCCCGGCCTTCAGCCTGGGCAGTGATAATATAAAGGCCGTACGAAATCCGATAAAGTGCTTGACGAAGAGAGGCCTCACGATCCGGTTGAGGTATTACCGGCTGAGCAGTTGGTTTTACTTCAGTGGATTTGTTAGCCTCTTCCTCTTGAGATACAAGTTCAAAGAAGCTCGAATCTGCACCACAGATTGGACAAATTTCAGGTGGATTTTCGCCAGTATGGATATACCCGCATACTGTACAGCGCCAACGTTTTTCCAATGAGATTACCCCCTTATTGAAATAATTTATTACTTTCTGTGAGTCTGGAATAGCCCGTATTCCTGTTCAAGAAATTGAAGATCTGTCAGCTGATACTTTGTGTCCGTCATCACTTTCCGGCGAACCTGTTCTTTGAACTGGCCGAACCGTTCCCCGCTGAGCCCTTTTTCACAGACAAATACAGAAAAGCTGGCCCAATCTAACTGAGCAACCCGCTCGGTTAAAAAAGCACAAGCATGTCTTATTTCACTCTGAATCCAGTCAAAGCGGTCAAGATTGTCTTCGGAATCCTGTTTCTCGCCGAGAAAATCCGCTCGCCACAAATCAAGCAGATTTTCCACCCGCTGCGTATTGAAATTCTGCCCACTCCACCCGATCTCCCAAGCATAACGACGGGCCTTATGGCAAACTTTGGAGTCTTCCCCTCCGTCTTTTAACTCTCTCCTAAAGGTCAGTGTCCCTATCATATGGTGTCCTACCAGAAAATGAAGTTCTCGTTCTCCGAGTCTTCCTCCGGGAAGAACCACAGACCAGCGGAAGCGCGGCAGGATTTCTTTAACTAAACGAGCACTTTCTCTTTCGTGTTGGAGAAAATGCCGCTTTCCTTCGGGTGTTTCCCACTTCCCCAAATCATGAAATAAGGCCGCTAAACGTAATAATACTCGGGAAGGCGTATTTTTCACGACTAGTAGGGTATGGTCCCAGGCATCTTTTGGATGATCGAGATTTTGTTCCAGTCCTTTAAGTCTGGTCAGTTCGGGGATATAAGTTTGAAAGTACCCCAAGTCATCGAGGAGCCCTAAAGCCCTATCAATCTCCTTCAAAATAAGAATTCGTCCCAATTCCTCTGTAACTCGTTCCAGAGAGACCTTACGTATCTGGGGAACATGATCAAGCGCAGCCTGCCAAGTCTCAGACTCGATTTCAAAACCGTAACCAACAGCAAGACGAATGAGACGCAAAATCCGGAGCGGATCTTCTTGAAAACGATCGGTCGCACATCCGCACGCTTTCATTCGTCTGGCATGCAGGTCGTGAAGACCGTTTAAAGGGTCTTTGATCTCACCCGTTCGAACATCCTGATACATTGCATTCATTGTAAAATCCCTACGCAGGGCATCCGTTTCCAGCTCTCCGGAAAAAACCGAGATATCTAATCGTTCTGTCCCCCGAAATAAACTGACTGTTTGCTGGTTAGCCCCAATCAGATGCGGGGTATAGCCCCAATCAGACAGCTTTATTGCTATCTCCGGGAGGGAAAGTGCTGTGACTGCATCCACATCTTTAGAAGGGACCCCTAATTGTGCATCACGAACAGCTCCGCCCACAATAAAGACTGGTCCAAGCTCACTGAGTCTGTTCAGTATCTCCTGTTGAAACGGTGCGCCAATCATTGTATCCCTCCATTTAAGGGCTAGTCGAGTTTAACAAAGCACTGAGATTTTCGGCCCAATTTTAAAATGCCATGGACTTTCCGGTCCACATTCTCCATCAAGATCTGAATTTAGCGGTCGATCCGTGTATACTGTCAAGTTAGAAGTTTGAAATTCCTGCATTTTTTCAGTCTCTACTCTTTCTCCGCGCAAAACGTTTAACAGTAGACGAATAGTCTCGGGCCAGCCTGATGAAGGGACCATTAGTACGTCTAGCTTCCTGTCAGTCAGAGAAGCCTTGGGCACAAGTTGTCTGAGCCCCCCTACTGAAAGACCGTTGGCAACCATAAATAAAATCACTTCCTCAGTATATCTTTTTCCGTCATGTTCAAACTCAACAGAAAAGGGTCGAAAAGAAGGAAGCGTTTCAATACCTTTCAGAAAGTAGGCTAATTGCCCGAGCGTATTTTTGACGCGGGTATCCACTTTTTGGGAGACATCTGTTAAAAGTCCCGCACTTGCCACATTAATAAAATAGCGATCATTTACCCTACCTGTATCAATTTCAAATACCTTTCCCTTGGCAACAACTTTACACGCTTCAGGAATGCTTTTCGGTAAATGTAACGCGTAGGCTAAATCATTCGCCGTTCCTACGGGCAAAATGCCAAGTACCGGGCGGAGCCTGGGCGGAATATTCAGCAATCCATTGACCGCCTGATGAATACTGCCATCCCCTCCGGCGATCACCATCAAATCCACATCCGTGCTCTGAGAAGCGACCTGTTCAATATCTTCAGGAGAACTTGCCCTGTGTACACATACCCCATATCCACCTTCTTGAAAAATACGAATCACAGTATCTAGTTGCCCGGTTAATTTACACCGACCAGCGTTAGGATTATAGACCAAACGTAAGAGTTTACCCTTCATGTTCTTTTGTAATCGACTCCTTATCTTGCTTACTTGCCCTCAAACGAGTAGGAATCTGAGAATCCTTATCTTCAGGACTTCAGGTTCTCCGGGTTCAAATCCTCAAGCTCCGGTAAAACAAAGCGTCCATCTTTTCGGATCAACGTCCCATCAAAGTAAATCTCACCGCCACCATAGTCAGGTCTTTGAATACACACCAAATCCCAGTGGATGGCGGATTTGTTGCCATTGCTACAGTCGTCATAACAGGACCCCGGTGTAAAATGGAAGCTGCCATCAATCTTTTCATCAAAAAGTGTATCTTTCATGGGCGTATGAATATAAGGATTGACCCCAAGGGCAAATTCTCCGACGTAACGCGCTCCATCATCAGTATTAAAGATGGTCTCAATACGTTCAGTATTGTTCGAGGTCGCTTGGACAATCTTTCCGTCTTTAAAGTCTAAAACGATGTTTTCATAAGTAAACCCTTGGTAAAGCGAGGGCGTATTATAACTGATCCTGCCATTGACCGATTCTTTGAGTGGTGCTGAAAATATTTCTCCATCTGGGACATTGACGTGTCCATCACACTTGATGCTCGGCATCCCTTTGATTGAGAAAACCAGATCGGTTCCTGGTCCTAGGATATGTACTTGATCGGTTTTCTCCATAAGCGCCTTCAGCGGATCCATGGCACGCGACATCTTAGCATAGTCTAAGTTACACACGTCAAAGTAAAAATTTTCAAACCCTTCAATGCTCATATTCCCTAACTGGGCCATAGAAGCGTTCGGATATCTTAACACGCACCATCGGGTATGTGGGACTCTTTGTTCCAAATGCACCGGCTTTTGGTAGTGGGACGCATAAGTTTTCATAGCTTCACTGGGGACATCCGCCCATTCGTTGGCATTTTCTCCTGCCCGAATTCCGATAAAAGCCTGCATTTCTTTCATTCGGGCAAGATCCCAGCGTGTCATGGCCTCTGCCTGCTCCACTGTGAATTCTTTCAAAAGTTCGCGCAGTAGGGTATGATTAAGAGTAGACACAAAGGGCAAACCACCAGCTTGATAAGCATACCGCACCAGAGCCTGGGCTAAGGGAATTTCTTGTCCTATCACTTCAATTAAAATTTTCTCACCCGGTTGCAGTGCCAGCGCGTAATTGATTAAGGAATCAGCGAGTTTTTCAATGCGAGGGTCTTTCACTTTGGGTCCTCCTTACTATTATTAAGTCTAACGGGGACATTTAGGATTATATTCTTCACACTTCATAATTTTCCTTTTTATCATCACTTTTATGTGCAGAACGCTCGTTCAAGCTATTTCCATCCATCTTTATAAAGGATTTTTGATTTCTCTTTTATTAACCGCGACCATCATTAGGAGGCATTATGAACGCACAACATACTTTATGGGAATACCGATTGCAGTCGGAGGACTCCGGTCAGAAATATTTAACTATCCTGCTCCACAAATTTCATTTCTCGCTCAGGTTATTACAACGGTTAAAGCAAGGAGAACAGGTTTGGGTTAATGGAAACTTCACCTATTTAACAGCACGAGGTAAAGAAGGTGAAACGTTATCCATTCAGCTCTCTTCTGACGAGGAAACAAATATTCCAGGAGAGAATCTCCCACTCAAGATTCTCTATGAAGATGAATATCTTTTAGTAGTGAATAAACCAGTAGGTCAAGTGGTACATCCGACCCACCGTTATCTCACGAACACACTTGGGAATGCCGTTATCGGCTATTGGGAACGCCAGGGAGAACATCGCTTGTATCGCCCCATTCACCGGATTGATCGTAATACTTCGGGTGTCGTCGTCATCGCTAAAAACCAGTTCGCACATCAGCAACTCGCTTGGCAACTGGAGCGCGGGCAAATCCTGAAACGATACTTCGGTTTCGTTCAAGGAGTTGTGCGCGAGAATGAAGGAACCATCGACGACTCCATTGGGTTTGCTCCAGATAGTTTTATCAAGCGCAATATCCATCCCGATGGAATGCTGGCCCGAACACTTTTCCGTGTTCTCCATCGCTATCCCAATGCCACTCTTCTCGAGTTCATCTTAGAAACAGGACGTACTCATCAAATCCGCGTGCACTGTGAAGGTATTGGACACCCCTTACTCGGTGATGACCTTTATGGTGGGGATACTAGCTTCCTACCCCGTCAAGCTTTACATTCCTCAATGTATGCTTTTCTGCATCCTGCGACGGGACTCCCCATGGTCATAAGGGCACCCTTTCCTGATGACCTAAGGGATTTGATGAAAAAGTTAAAGTAATTGTAAAGTTACATCGAAGCTAGAGGTAATAACTACTTTCAGGATCTCTCATTTTTAGCAGTGGGAGATCCTTCACTTTATTATAGCTTGCACTCTTCCGATTTGCCCATCGACGAGTCTGACTTTAATTCCTCTCGGATGGATCTGTGAGTTCGTCAAAATATCTTTGACAACTCCTCGCGTCAGTTTGCCCGTTCTTTGATCTGCTTTCAAAACGATATCAACGGTTATCCCTGCAAAAATATCTTTCCTTGTCTGACCATTCATTTAAAAAACTCCCCTATAATCATTACAATATTCTACTTCTTTTTAAGAAGATCCCTGATCTCCGTAAGTAACTGCACTTCCACACTAGGGACCAGCGGTGCTGGTGGCTCCTTGGGTTTTGTTCTATTCAATTTATTCATGACTTTTATGATTAAGAAAATAGCAATGGCTATGATTAAAAAATCGAAAACTGCCTGAATAAAGTTGCCAACATTGAGAGTGACTGCTTTTTGAATTACCTTCCCTGATCCATCGGCTACGGCATCTTTAAGCCCCCATTTAAGATCAGTAAATTGAATTCCTCCCACAATAAGACCAATTGGAGGCATAATGATATCGGCCACTAGGGAAGACACAATTTTACCAAAAGCGCTACCAATAATGATACCTACCGCCAGATCCATCACGTTACCTCTGGTCGCAAATTCCTTGAATTCCCTGATAAAACCCATGCTAGATCTCCTTCCATACCTATCTGTACCTCTGTACTAAATACCCATTATAATACTTTATCAAGGAAAATGCTCGTAATATAACAAAATATGGATTTAGAAGCTCAGGGCGTGAATTACTCAAAGGTGTTTCAAACTGCGCTTATGGATTACCTTGGCATATACCAATCACCAATGCAACATCAGTTGACTACCAATAAAGAGCTTTCAGAATGAAATCCATAACCTGAAAAACAAGAAGAGTAGAAATCCGCTCTGCGATTTCTACTCTTCTTGTTTATTCTCTTAATTTGCGATAGCTAATTAAATCGTCAACTGTGACCACGGTCATATTATTTTTCTCCGCGAAGGCTGCAATTTCCGGCAGACGCGCCATAGTACCATCGGGATTTGTAAGTTCACACAGCACTCCATAGGGTTTAAGTCCTGCAAGCCGCATTAAATCGACATTCGCCTCTGTATGTCCTGGACGTTCCAACACTCCCAATGGCTTGGCCCTTAAAGGGAAAACATGCCCGGGTCGGCGGAGATCGTCGGGACACGCATTATCAGCAATCGCCGCTTTCACGGTTGCAACGCGGTCGGCAGCTGATACGCCTGTAGTAACTCCGCTGGCAGCTTCAATTGATACAGTAAAGGGGGTTTGATAACTACTCGTGTTGTTTTCCACCATCATGGGTAACCCTAATACTTTGACCTTTTCCTCGGGTAGGCACAAACAGACGATGCCACTGCCTTCTCGAATTAACATAGCCATTTGTGCATTTGTCAACGACTCGGCAGCAAAGAAAATATCTCCTTCATTTTCCCTCTGTTCATCATCCGTAACCAAGACTCCTTGTCCTTGACGCAATGCGGCGAGTGCCTTCTCCACTCTCTCAACTGAGTTTCCAAATCGAGTTAATAAAGTTTGATTCAAAGTAATACGCCTCCTACTTTATAGTCGACTTACTCGAATCAGGGCATAGACAGACAGCAAGCAAAAACCAAATAAACTTCGCCTCAGCTTTACTGAAGTGAATTAGATCATGCAGACTACCTTATCCTCTTTCATCCGGACTATACCGTCGGCACTGGCTTCACACCAGTTCTGCTGACCTCTTCAAAATCGAAGAGCGCTCGCGGGCTCCCTAGAAACTAGGATACCGCCGGTGGGGACTTTAACCCCGCCCTGAGAATAAGTCACTTATCTTTAAGTATACTCCTACGATAACGTTTGTCCAGCTCATTTTTCTTCATCTGTTTTTCAACAAACCTTTTTTAAGTCACAATCTCTTGGCACTATCCCATTTCAGTCGCCCTGGCTTCTCTCGTCGAGTGACGTTGACCTCTTGAAATGTATTGTATTTTTTTGAAGACATTGACCAATAATATCATTGGAAGTAATGTTTAAATTACTTAACTTTTAGTAAAAGGGGTTGAATTCTATGTTTAAAGGCTTACCAAAGATTTTGGGTGAATCTTCCTTTTTAGGTTTAATCCTAGCCGGCACAGCAGTCGTTGTCTTAGCCCCAACCCTGAAAAACGTGTTGCGCGGTGTGGCAGTGGCAACTGCCAAAGGGGTTGTTTCAATAACAGAAGGCGGCGCGGCATTAGCTTCTAGTGCTAAAGAAGGATGGGAAGACGTAGTGGCACAAGCCAAAGCCCAAAAGGGTTTATCAAATCTCGACAGCGGAACTATTATTGGTGCAGGAGCCGGCGGGGCGATCGGAGCTTCAATCGGGGGAATGGCAGGACCAGCAGGAGCTGCAATTGGTGGGGGTTTAGGAAGTGTTACAGGAGCTTCCGTTGGCAGTGGAATGCCCCACGATCCGAAATCTGAGGATCCTGAGTAAATCTGAATCAAGGAAAGATTCTAAAAGGAGGATCCACGTATACTGGATCCTCCTTTTAGAATTTACCATTTTTGGTAATAAGTATTAAAAACTGTAACTATTGTTCCCATCTGTCCCAGAAATGCTGCACTGACATTGTTAATCAAACCACCAGCGCCAAGACCCAAACCTATGACGTTTAAACCAATTGCAAAGTTTATATTTTGTTTCGCTACTTCTCTGGTTTTTTGAGCTAAAAGCATTGTATCTACAAGTACTTGAGGATTTTGAGCAGTTATTACAATCCCTGCAACTTTAGCTGCAGAATCCGCGCCCTTTTTACCCCAAGCAATGCCGATTTTTGCTTCAGACATAGCTAAGGCATCGTCAATCCCATCTCCTAGCATAGCCACTTTATAACCCTGCAAATTTAGGTTTTTAATAAATTCGGCTTTTTTGTTTGGCACCATACCACTATAAAATTCAGTGATTCCTAATTGGTTAGCAGCAATCTCTGCCGCTTCCAATTCATCTCTTGTTAAAAGTATTATTCTCCGTATTCCGAGAGCTCTAAGCTGTTCTATGGCTCTTCTGACCTCTGGTTTTATGGTTTCGCGTACACCAAAAAGTCCACACAATTTTCCCTCGACTGCAAGATAGATCGGATTTAGTCCCAAGTGCCTAAACCGAAGAACTCTATTTTCTACTTTCTTAATTTTCACTTCTTCTTGTAACATCAAGGTTTTAGTCCCTAATAAAACTTTCTTCCCTTTCATTTTTGCCCGGATCCCTAGTTTAGGAATAAATTCAGCTTCTCCTCCGGCCAAAACAGGTCCACAATACATCTGATAGCCTCTTTGACGTATCGCTTCAACTAGAGGATTACCCTCTTCTCCTTCCACCATAGTGGCAATCCTCAAAATATCGTTTTGGCTATAACTTTTGTCAATGACGACAATCTCTTGAATAGCTGAATCCATTTGGATTAGAGATGGTATTTTATCTAAAACCATAGTGTCAACTTGACTAGCATCCCATAAATGATTGCCATTTTTGACATAAACCCCTTTTTGAACTGCTTTCCCAACAGCTACTCCATTGGCAGTTGGGACGGCAAGACCGGCTGCGGCCGGAGATGCCGCCAGTAAGATAGCCAAACTTCGGTTTAGACTGCCAGTCAGTAAATAAATCCCTCCTGCCGCCGCAAGGGAGAAATAAACCATACGATCAATACGTTTCCGAAAGATCGCCTCGTCTGGACGATTATTTCTATGAACTGCACTTCTGGTTAGTTTGCTCAGTTGTGTATGAAAGCCAGTTTGTCCTACCAAGATTTTTAAAGATCCATCTAATATTTCCGTACCAGCAAGTACACTAGAACCTGACTTTTTGTTGATTGGCGTTGATATTCCACTGATTTGGGATTCATCTACAACCGCTACTCCATCAATTACTTCGCCGTCAACTGGGATTGTTTCTGCGCTTCGGACTAAGACAATATCTCCGCTTTCTAATTTATCTAAAGGTATGGCCATTTCGCTTCCATCAATAATTACCCAAACTTTTTCAGGCAATTTGCCTATTCTAGCTATGATTTGATTTGTCCTCGTAAAATCTAAAGCCATAATTATTTTTGAGTAATTAGCAAACAATAGGAGTAATAAACCTGTAAAACTCTCTTGTAAGAGTAGCAATACGAAAGTTATTGTATTTATTGCAAAATCGTAACTTTTTTCTCTCGTTTGTTGAGGATATTTTAAACCCCAGAGGAAAATCGGATAACCTATTATCAACCCTATGACTGTAGCGGTACTTTTAAGGGTTTTAGAACCGGATAAAACGGAAGGACCGAGTATTGTTTGTTTAGTAAATAATAGTATTAACGCCGATGAAATCAAGAATATTTTATAGGCTCTCCGGGTAATCATAGGGCTAAGCTTGTCCTGTATGGGGACTGGATAATTATATTTATTCTTATGATCATCGACGCAAATTATTATATTAAGACTATGGACAAGGTTCTCATTAAAATGCACAAGCACTGTACCCGTTAAAAGATTAGTTTTTACTTGATCTATTCCTTTAATATTCTCCAAAGCATTGTGGATTTTCTCCGCCAGATAATCATTTCTTTTGAGTCCAGGCACTTTTAGCCTAATTCTGCCCGGGGTAAGATGAACATATTTATTCCAGATTGTTTTCATTTCAAGCATATCCGATACCACCTTTAGTAATAGGTTAACTATTCTAAGAAGAGAGTACCCAGTTAATGAACACGATATGTATCCCCGAAAGCGCTAATCCGCGAAGGAAGAGTTTACCCCACCTGAAAAGTGGAAAACAAAAGGAACGCTTGCTTATAGTAGTAGGCGTTCCCTTTGTTCAATTTCATAAAGAAAACCCGGCTTTGCCGAGCCTTGGCGAGAGCAAAGTCGTTGGTTGCACTTATGCAGGAGGAAAGTATACAACGAAGTTATACTTTCTGACTAGTACCAAATAATATTGTTGTCCTTATATAGACCCAATACTGCTATCTCAGTTAGCAGATCGATCGTATCCATTGGAATTGCCGCCCTACCCTCTTAACCTCTAAGCAATACTTAACGGTACCTTTGAAATACTCAGGCGCTGTTTACGACGTGTCGCCAAATAATCCAGTACTCGTTCGGGTGAGGAATTCAGAACCTGATGCTCCGAAATCCCCGCCTCATGGATCACCTCAAGGGCAGCGCTAAACTCACCAACCCGGTCCCAAAAATGAGCATCACTTCCCAAGATAATCGGACCTTTGTATTTAGCCATGTAATTAGCAAAGCAACAGCAATTCACTCTCGCTCTAGCTTTTTCTTCTATCGTCGACAGTGAACTGTTGTTAATCTCAACAGGGATATTTAATTGTGCCGATTTGTAGGCAATCCGCTCAAGATCCAGTTGGAAATCTGGTCGTTCCGGATGAACCATCATATCTATATAGGGGTTTCCCATAGCTTGGATATAAGCTTGGGTATTTTGTTCAGACGTCCCTCCGGGGTAACATATAACATGAAGTCCAACAAGCACAAGTCTCATCTTTGCCAAATAACTAAAAGGAATATCCAATTCTCCCTCATGATTGACGATATTGGCTTCAACTCCTGGTAAAATCTTTACCCCAAATATTTCTTCTGGAATTATCGACAAGTTCCCAAAATGATATAGATTAGGAGCACCGGGCATACTGGGACCGTGGTCTGTCATTCCCAGTAATTTTAGACCTTTACGCGAGGCTGCCATTGCATTTTCAGTTAGAGTGCTATAGGCATGACCGCTTGCTACAGTATGAGTGTGCAAATCAACCAGTAACTCCATATTAATCACCTCAGACTATTTCTATTAAAAATTCTACGCATGTTGGTAATGATACCCTTCCTTAATCAACAACTTCTTAACTTTAGTTAACTCCGTCGGGTCAAAGAAATGTACCTCTTTTCCGCTACGAATAGTCCACCCCTGCGGAGTTAAAAGCCCCTCTTTAATAAGCTTTTTAAATTTAAAGCTTGATACCTCAAGATAGTATGTAGCTTCTTTAGTATTCAATAAGGAATATTTATATTGCGGGGTCATAATATGCCTCCTTTTTAATTAACAGGCGTCCACTTTTAAAAAATGAATCTTATCGGACCCGACGCGTTTCCACCTCTTTCATTCGATTTTCTGGATCACTCCTTAATAATATACTTTTATTATTAAGGCAGTATTACTAAAGCTTTAAGCTTAGGTTAAATATTAATTATCAGTAGGTTTTTGTTTTTTTCTCTTGTTCTTATTTTAATAAGCCTTTTGCTAAAAAACTTTAAATTTCACCATAATCGTCCTAGTTTGCACTTGGTAATCGAGCCCTTATTATGCCTCCAGTAAATCGGTATCGTAAATTTCGCTAGCAATTTTTTCTTCCAACCGATGAATTTTCAGTTTGATAGCGACATCTAATTGTGCGTCATGTGTTTCATAAAAGATGTCAGCAAGCTGATTATTCATCTCTCGAATTAATCCTACCTTGATTGAATAAAGGGCTCCACCTATTCGATTGAACAGTTCTTCATTTAATTCAATAGCTTCTAAACTGGAATTAATGCCTAATTTGGGTAGGAGTACTGTACTTACATCAATATCACAGACTAGTTTAGCTAATAAAAAATCCTGTATTAGTGATTCGATTGCGTTACTTAAAGCTCTTCGAGCTGATACTTCCATATAGGAGGCGATTAAAATTGTTCGCTGTTTTGTTGTTTGATATTGCAGGATAGGACTAAAAATATCGGAGATCCACTCAGCAGAGTTAGCCTTTCTTACCTGCCATACTATTGAACTATTAAATCGCTCAGATAATTTTTTCCTGATAATATTCTCAGTTTTTGTATAAATCATTTCTAAATCATCATTTTCAAATATATGTGAATATAATTTTTGACCGCTAATCAACTCTGGTAAAAAACTATTTATTGTTCTTGTCTTTTGCTCAAAAAACCTTTCGATTTCTTCAAAGACAACTCTTCTGCAATCTTCGACAGCCTCTATTGTTCTGATTTCATTGAAGCTTTGTCTTTTCCGTAAAATACCAAGTAAAATATTATTTTTATTAAAAATAAGTTTACTTGGTATTTTCGATTTAGATTTATTGTGACTTTGCTTATAATCTTCAATGAAGGTTATATTAAACATGTTTCACCTCAACAGTATTTGATAATATTAATAATACCAAAGTACTGTTAGGCTACTGCTAAAGCAATGTTAAATTTACGTTAAATTTTGCCCGAAACAACTTGTAAATATTAACTATTCCTCAATTTGCGAACTGGGCTACCTAAACTTTCATGGTTGATAATCGTCTGACCTACTTGTGTACCTATCGCATTTCCTAAACGGTCTCCTAAAATCCCCCCCAGAATAGTTCCGATTATAGAACCAACCCCAGGAATTAAAGAAGAGCCGAGTATTGCACCATACTCCAATCCTGCCATAAGACCGATAGTTTCAGAAACGTTTGTGGTTGTATGGGCGACATACTCATTGGCATTGATCTTCCCGTTAGTATATTCGCGAGACCCTTTTATTTGGGTAAGTCCACCGGAAATCGCCCCGGCCCATAAAGTACCCTTATTAAACATATTAATTCCTCCATTTGTAGATTAATGACGTATACGCGGAAAGCTTATCCAACCTAATAAATTAACTCGTTGCTCCTTGCCCTTTTCTCGAGCATACTCGAAAAATTGCCCGAGAAAAACCTCCCACTTTCGCCCAATTAACTTTTGCCCTGACGGATTCTCGACTCCGGCTATTATACTTGAATTTATTGCCGATTCAATATGGGAAAGTGCTTGTCTTAAATGATCATCTATTTTTTGCTCGTCTACCACGTTTGTTAGTCACACCTTCCTTAGTCTGCGCTCTGTTAGTTTTCAGGCAGAAGACTAATCTCTTTATCTAGCTGATTTTTCATCCTTTCAAACTGTGCCTCGGCAATGATGTCCTCGATTTCTTCTTTTGCGAGTTTGATAGTAGTTTTAGTGCTATCAACCAAGCTTAACGTCCCTCTAACACCAATAATACCTAGGGTAAATAGAGTGGTCTTCATGATCGGCAGTACGGCTGGAGCCACTAAGCCAAGAGCTACACCTGTTATCAAACCGGACTTTTCAATGTTTTTGAACATTTATCTTGCCTCCGTTCAAACCTCTTCAGGCTTCTTTGCCCTGATTTCTGGCGTTAGCTCTTCTGCTTGCTCAAATTCCATAGAATTTATTAAATAATCTTCCAGTATTGGGAATGAATCCTGTAACTTCTTTTCTTCTGCCCATACACTCCTACATTCCTCCCCTGTAGGGCTTAAAATTATTTTTTTATTTTCATTTAAAGCGAGGGCTAAACTTTTCCGGATAGGAAATCTTGAACCCTCGATAGTGGCAGCATGATCAGCCAGATGCATGACTATGTTTCCCGCAAATAAATAAGAATGAACTGTCGGCTCAAATACTATTGAGACCTGGGTCTTATCCTTTACTACGTATCCGAGCTTACTTAGAGAATTTACCCAGTTAAATACAAACAAATTTTCGTTAGTAAATGTAACTGACTTTTCATATCTCCTAAAATTATAGGCTATCGCAAAACTTGAGAGAAATGAAAATGTTAGGCCGTAGACTATAACTTCCGGGTTTACAAAAATCAAATAACTTAAAATAAGGAGAATAATAAAGGGTAGGGATGTTAACCCAAAGGCTACACTGTAGGTTTTAACAAAACTTCTGATGGTTTTCATCTCTCTCCTCCTTAGTTATTTCAGTTTTTTTAAAATAAACCCAATAAATGATAATTATTCTATAGATTATATATAGTATATTGGGGTTATCTTGGAAAATGCTTGGTAAAAATTTGCACACCTCTTTATATATTTAGCGCAAATCCATTGACTGGGCAATCATATTGTTTGGCTAAACTCAATTGATCTCTCTTAGATACCAGTAAAAGAAACGGTTTTGATAATATTGAAACTGAACCCGCAACTAAGAGTATAGACAACCAGTGTTGGGGCATAAGTGGAGCTGTGTGAAAGAATCCGGCGGCCGTTGGGATGTAAATCGCTCCTAATAACGCTAGGAGGGATACTCCTAAGCCACCTACTAAATAGCGGTCTTTGAAAGAATCTTGGATACTCTCCTTAGAACCTTCCTGTCTCCAGGAAAGAGTTTGTACTAATTGGCCGACGACCAACGCCGCAAAGGCTGTTGTTTGGGCCACTAGTAAAGGCGCGCCGGCAGCTAACGCCGTAGCAAATAAACCTAACGAACCTGCCCCTAATAAAATCCCACGCGTTATGACTTTAGAGTACAGCTCTTTGTCCACAATATCTTGGCGGTGAGTTTGTTTGGTCTTATTACCAGGGTTTACTGCCAAAATCATGGCCGGTATGGCATCTGTAAGAAGGTTCATTAATAGAATTTGGATGGGCACGAGTGGCATCGGTAACCCTACAATAACGGCGACGGCTGTCACCAAAACTTCCGCCAAATTACCGGTTAAGAGACAGCCAATTGCCTTCCTAATGTTTCCAATAATTGTTCGTCCGACTTTTACTCCTTCTATAATCGAGCCAAAATGATCTTCCTTTAAAATCATATCCGCCGTGGCTTTAGTTACCTCGGTGCCCGTTCGCCCCATAGCTATCCCCACATTTGATTGCTTTATGGCAGGAGTGTCATTAACACCATCTCCCGTCATCGCCACGATATGCCCACACTTCTGATAAGCAGTAACGATTCGCAGTTTATGTTCAGGAGTTACCCTAGCAAAGATGGAGATCTCATCGACCGTTCGAACCAATTCTTCATCCGTGAGTCGATCTAAGTCCTGGCCGGTCAGAACCTTTGTATTCGAGTCACCTATACCCAGTTCTTTAGCGATGGCTATTGCTGTAATAGGGTGATCACCGGTGATCATAACGGGCTTCACACCTAGCGCATAGGCTTCACGGATGCTCTTTTCTACCTCGGGTTTGGGCGGATCCATCATTCCCATTAAACCTACGTAAATAAGTTGCTCATCAATAACTTTAGGTTCATTTGAATCCCCTTCTATCCACTCTGTTGGACAATAGGCAAACGCTAAGACCCTTAGAGCATCTTGAGCTAAGCTTTCATTTTGCTGATGAATTAATTCTCTCATTTCTTCAGTGAGCGGGCAAATTTCACCATTCGACTGATACCAATCACAATGTTCAAGAACTACCTCAACAGACCCTTTGCAGAATATAAAACAATCCTTGTCAGTTTGAGTATCCTTACAAACAACATTCATTGTTCCTGAATTTGAGTCAAACGGAACCTCATGTACCCTATGCCAATAAACCATTTTATCCTGCCAGAAACCAAATTTTGCAGCGAACGTTAAGAGCGCCCCTTCCGTTGGATCACCTTTAATAGTCCAAGCCACTTTTTCCTGCACAAGTTTACTATCATTACAAAGAACTGCAATTTTAGCCAATTGCTTTAACTCTGGATTATCCAAGATATTTTCATCAACAGTGGGATCAATGGAATTCACACCTGTAATTAAGCCCTGAGGTTCATAACCATTCCCTTCAACCGCGTACGCTGAGTTTATCAGCGCTACCTTTTTTACCGTCATTTCATTTTTAGTTAAAGTACCCGTTTTGTCTGAACAAATGACCGTTGTCCGTCCTAGGGTTTCCAGGGCGGATAATTTGCGTATTAGAGCATTCTTCTTGGCCATGCGGAAAATACCAGCACTTAAAGCAATGGTTATGGTCACGGGAAGCCCCTCGGGTACTGCCGAGGCTGCCAGAGTAATCGACGTGGTGATTATTTGCCCGATTGGTCGACCTCTCAATAGACCAGCAATAAATACCAAAGTCCCGGCTAATGCCGCCCCTTTAATAAAAGTTTTACTGATACTCGTTACCTTTTCGTGCAACGGCGTTAAGACCTTTTCTTGTCCTTCCATCAGTGACATTAGGTAACCAATCTCGGTTTCCATCCCAGTCCTGACGACAATTCCGATTCCTTTACCACGTGTTACATCAGTTCCCAAGTAGAGCATATTTTTACGCTCTGCCAAGGGGCAATCTCCACGCACTATTTGGGGATTCTTAATAATGGGAACGGATTCCCCTGTTAGGGCAGCCTCATTTATTTCTAGGTTCCAGGAGTTCAGCAAACGGATATCGGCGGGAACTCTGTCCCCTGCCTCAAGGTTGACAATATCACCCGGCATCAGCTCAGTTCCTAAAATCTCCAGTTGTTTGCCTTCTCTGGTTATTCTACAGTGGGGAGGTTGAAATTGGTTGAGTGCTTCGATTACCCTTTCTGCCTTTCGTTCTTGAACTGTGCCGATCGCAGCATTAGCTAAGAGGATTGATCCCATAGCAAGTCCATCGAACCAAGCTCCGGTAGCAAGAGCAACTAGAGAGGTTCCCAGTAGAATTAAGGTTGTAAACTCTTTGAATTGGGCCAGATACGACACTAACCAGGGTTCTTGTTTCTTTCGTTCAAGTTTATTTAAGCCAAAGTTATTACGCTGTGCGATGACTTGTTCAGTTGATAATCCCTGATCTACATCTACTTTAAAATTTTCGATAATATCTTCGTCGGCAAGGGCGTGCCAGAGAATTCCCGATTCTTTCCTTATAGGCTGGATTTTGCTATTAACATTAGAGGGTTTGGGTTTAGGATTAGTCTTCGCTTGTTCTCCTTTGAAGGTGAAACTTGACTTCTGAAAACTCTCGCTTATCCTTTTGCTTCTGGCTAAGAGCATTAAGGTAATAGCTTCTGTAAGCAAATTGATAATTGGGGCAGTTATAGCTAAGGGAATGGCCAATAACGTCCCAAGAGAATTCCATACTTTGGCTATTTTAAAATTCTCTTGGACCGTTGTCTTGGTGTTCTGTGAAAATTCGATCGCTCTACTTAAATCTATTACTCTTTCAATGGAGATGGATGAAACGCCAAGTAAGTTATAAACTTCTTTAGCGTCATAATCAGTCTTTCCTTTGATGAGAAGGGCATTTCCACCTTGCTGGCGTAAATCAAAGATTTTCTCTAAGATTCTTTCTTGAGTAAGACCTAGCCAGCCTGTATCAAGTCCACATTGTTCCAAAGTTTCAGGGCCTAAATTTAAACTATCATTTAGAATGTTCACCTTAATACTATTTTGGCGTAAATTATTTATCGATTCATAAAACTCATTGAATCCAATTTCTTTTTTCCTTACTAGAAGTCCAAGCAAAACCTTTTCGCTTGCTAAGCACAAGACCTCGTAGCCTTTTTTTTGTTTTCTTTTCACTTCTAATAGATAGTGATCGCAAATTACCTCGTTTTGTTCTAGAAATTTCAGACTGCCCATTAATACTTCAGCCTTTTGAATTTTCGCTTTTGTTCCTTGCTTTGACTGCTCAACTTTAAAAGCAGTACGCAGAGTTCCTCCAACTAATTCTGCCTTTCGGGTCACCTCATCCTGCCAAGCATGTCCAGTCTTTTTCATTATTGAAGCAGCCAAATGCCATATTTTCGACTGATCATCATCCTTGGCAATACACTCAATTCCACTTATCTGCTCTTTAACAATGAGCGAGGTATCCTCGATGACAACACAATTAGTCTGTGCTAATTCTGCTAAGGAACTATTTTCCGGAATCAGATATCCATTTTTACGGGCAGTAAAATCGGCTTGATCCCAAGCATATTGAGCGGGTAATGTCGCTACCCTCGGGTTACCAGCCAAAAGAACCGCAACTCCCGTCAGCGGACTTCCCGTAACTGCCCAAGTTGCTCCTGCCAGAAGCGTCGTCAGTTTACTTGTTTTCTCACTATAACTCTTTATTTCAGGAGGGATAGCTGGTCTGTTAACACTACCAAGATTCACTTGATCTCTTTTCCACTTCAGAAACTGCATAATACTTAACCCGGCAAGAACCACTAAATTTTCTCTCACCAGAGCAAGGGCTAGCGCGCTTGCACCCAGAAGAAACTCTGGATTGATTCGTTTAACCTGTCCTTGAAAAGCATCACGCTTGAAATACGAATAACCACTGGCTACTGCAACTAGGGCCGCCAAATTAAAAGCCGAAGAACTTCTGGCTAAGGCAGATTTTCCCCAAAACAGCTGTTTAATCCCCAGAACACCTAATCCCCCAACAGTAAGTGTTAAGGGAAGTGGGAGCTGCGTGTTTTTAATTTCCGTTTGAACTACCTGAGTGGGACTCTCTGACCGCAGATTAGCTAGCGTCAATAGCTGAGGATCATGACTCAGATTTAAGCTTGCTAAGTTTCCTCCGTCGTTAGTGGTCACCGCTACTTCTTTATAAGCTTGTTCCGTTATTCGAGTTTGCTTATTTATGGAATTATCAAGAGCAGACGCTTCAAGTAACCGAAGCTTATCGATGATCTCTTCAACTGAAGTTTTCTGTTCACTAAACACAAGGAGTAGCCTACCTGTATCAATACATGGAGATATCCTCTCAATCCCTTCACTTCGGCCTAACTGCTCGATGATTTGCTGTGCTAGTGCAAGGTTGTGTTTCAGTCCATATACTTCTATACGAACTCTGCCTGGCAATTTTCGAATCTGCCGTCCTGTAGACTGACTGAATAGAATCCCCAATCTCTACCCCCCTAACCTTTCTCCAATCCTTTTCAAGGTAACAAAATTCAGTATGATCCTAGACAGGACTCTTTATACCAAAAAAAATAAAATTATATGGATAAATTATGAAATATATGGAAACTATTTATGATATCACCGCTGAAAATGTTCAAGGGAGTGTTCATAATGTTTAAATTTATCAAAAAATCCCCGTTCGGTTTTATCTTTGGTGCTGCGGCAATTGTTCTGTTAGTCTCACCAGAAGCAAGGGAAGAGGCCCGTAAGGCAATGGTCAAGGGTACTGCCGCAGTTTTAAGTTTTGTAGATCAGGTAAAAAATTCGTCCTTTTTGACACCGCAAAATCCACCTGAATTATTAAATACTTCTGCTGAACCGGTGGATGAAAAACCTCTCGATTAAGCAACTTTATACATTTCAAATCTTGCCCTTCGTTTGAAGTATTTCTATCATAAAACTTCTTTAGCCCCTCACAAGTGAGGGGCCTATTTAAACAACTTAGGGATAGTGGCCTTGAACTGGGTATCAGAGCAAACTTTCTTCATTTTGGACATCTCTCCGAATTCATCTCTGGTACGTTACTTATTGCAATCGGTATCCGTAATCTGATTTAATTCTTTATAAAAAATGCAGAAAGAAGATTATTAATCTTTCTTTCTGCTTTAACGTTTATTTACATCACCACGTAATCAGTATAATTGTTAAGCCGCCGCCTTTTTCTTAGATCCTTCTTCGTCAGCAGATGCCTTTTCTCTTTTTGTATTCGAAACAATTCCTTGGATGACTCTCATTATAAGTTTGATCAATTCACTAAAGATCACAATACTAAATGTGTATCCAACAATCTTCAGCCACAATTCCGTAGCAAGAGGAACTGTTTTAAATACTTGTCCCCCATACTGCGTAACTATGATCTGAATTAGGAATGTTATGAACACGATCCCTACCATGGCTTTATTTCTATGGATATTAGGAAAAATGCTCGTTACTCCAAACTCCCTACTGTTAAACGCATTCCAGAGTTGGAACAATACAAATGAAGTAAACACAATGGTCGATTGTTGTGCTTCTGTACCACCGAGGACTTGGGTTTTAAGGAGTAATAGTAAGGCCGTTACAATAAATAAACCGTTTGATACAATTTTAAATAGCATATCCTTAGTAACGATAGATGCATTTCTCTTGATAGGCAGTTTTTCAAGCAAATGCTCCCTCGGCGGTTCTAAACCTAACGTCAAGGCAGGCGGTCCGTCCATAATAATGTTAACCCATAACAACTGTAAGGTTGTAAATGGCATTTTGTACCCCATGAGCTCCGCTGATATAACAGTGACAAACGCAACAATATTCACCGTAAGCTGGAACTGAATAAATCGTTGGAAGTTTTCATAAATACCTCGACCCCACTTAATAGCCTTAACTATTGTGGAGAAAGAGTCATCTAATAGAACAATATCCGCAGCTTCCTTGGATACTTCCGTTCCGGCAATCCCCATAGCGACCCCGACATCTGCAGCTTTTAAGGCAGGCGCATCATTAATACCATCGCCTGTTACAAGCACAGAATTATTTTTTTCCTTCAAGAGTTTCACAACTCTCATTTTAGCAGTAGGATTTGACCGTGCAATTACCACAATTTTATCAAGCTTACTCTTTAACTCGTGATCGCTCATGTTATCTATATCCGAGACTTCAAGCACTAAAGAGTCTTTCTTTACAATTCCTAGTTGCTTGGCGATGGCTCTAGCCGTATTTATATTATCCCCTGTTAAAATTTTCACATTTATACCGGCTAATCGACATTGATCAATAGCTTCTTTAACGTCCGAACGCAAAGGATCTTCTATGCCTACAAAGCCTATGAAAACAAGATTTTTTTCCACGTTATATATATCCTCCCATTGAGGCTCGTCAATAAAATCACTGAAAGCAAATGCCAGTACTCTTCTGGCATTATTCTGAAGTTTATTGATACTCGCTTCAATGACGTCTTCGTGCTCCTTCGTCATCGAGATAATCGTTCCATTATAGAGAATCCGGTTACAAATGTTTAAAACTTTTTCAGGGGAACCCTTTGAATAGAGTCTGTAGCCCTTTTCCTTTTCATAAGCTGTCGACATCATTTTCCTTGCCGAAGTAAAATGATAATCAGCAACAGGCTCACTTAACTGTTTGCGATAATGCAGATAGTTGATATTATTCTTATCTGCACAGACAAGAAGTGAGCACTCTGTCGGATTTCCCAGGAATTCGTACGTATTTTCCTTTTTCGAAATATCGGCTGTAGAGTTAACGCAAAAATTCTCAATCATTTCAACACAGTGTATTTTATTGATTGGAACATCCTTTCCATCACACCAAACATTTACCACCGTCATCCTGTTTTCTGTCAAAGTCCCCGTCTTATCAGAACATATGACATTCACAGAGCCTATGGTTTCACATGCTATAAGTTTACGAACCAAGGCATTATTTTTAGCCATTTTCTGCATGTTAAAAGCAAGGGTAATGGCAACCATGGTTGGTAATCCTTCAGGTACAGCTGCGACGATCAGGGCGACGGAAGTAATAAATGCATCTTTTATTCCAGGAATAGCCGCTCCCATATTACCTAACACGAGAATTCCTTGTCTATACATAGTGAATAATTCTAAGACAAAGATACCTGCTGCTGCAATTGATCCAATGATTGAGATTCTTTTCCCAAGATCCGTTAATTTTTGTTGAAGCGGTGTCTGAGTACTAATTTCTTCTTTTAATTCGCTGGCAATTTTGCCCATTTCAGTCCGATCACCGATTGAAGTTACAATGGCAATTGCCCTTCCTTCAATCACCATGGTACCCGAGTAAAGCATATTTATACGCTCTGCCAGGGGACAATTTGCTCTTTCAATTTTAGCGGAACTCTTAGAAACTGCTTCGGCTTCACCAGTAAGCATAGATTCATCAATTTCCAGATTTGAACAATGCGCCACCCTTGCGTCAGCAGGGACTTTATCTCCTGTTTCCAAATGGATAATATCCCCTATGGTAAGATCGCTCTGAGATATATAGACTATATTACTATCTCGCACCACTTTCACGTTAACATCGTCGCTCAGCTTTGATAAGGCCTCGAAGGCTTTATCCGATTTACCCTCTTGAATCACTGCAATTGAGGTGGCAATAAAAACGGCAACGAAAATTCCTAATCCATCGGGAATATGGCCCATTGCAAGGGAAATTAACCCTGAAATTAAAAGTATCACAATCAAAGGCTCTTTTAAACTGTCAAATATTTTCGCAAAAATACTCCCCTTATCTTTTGGAGTAAATACATTTTTCCCATAACGCAGGGTTCTAGCCGTAACTTCAGATACTGATAATCCCATCTCTTCATTACTATTTAATTCAGCAATGACCTCTTTCGCTTCTTTTTGAAAAGAACTCATAACGAAACTCCTCCTTCTATTTTTCCGGTCAGAAAGTCTAACTTCGACTCCACTTGCTTTAGTTTCTACAACTAAACAATCACTCCTATATTCGTTTTAAAACTACTCAGTGGTAAATAAAAAAAGACTTTTGACACAGCCCAAATAGGCCATGTCAAAAGTCTCGTCACCTTCAAGGTTTACAAAGTCAGGTAAGTTTCCTTACCGGGTATGTTGCCTTTGTAATTCAACTACTCCCTCTTAACTTTTTTAGTATACTTCAATTATAATAGCTTGTCAATCAAGGAAATCTTGTGAAAAACCTCAGGTTTAATTAAGTTCAACCACGAAGACATGACAAATCAGAAGACCCATTCCAAAAGTTATTGGAATGGGTCTTCTGAAATCTAAAGAATTAGGCATATGAAAGGAAATAACAGGTCAGTATGCCATGGATATTTTGCGTCAGACAAGGAGGTATGTTCCCCTCATAGCGGGGCTATTAGGGGAACATGCCGACGCAGTATGGCGCAAAATAGACTGGCATAATGGCTTGTTATTTACTTGAATGTGCCTTATTTGAAATACCTATCAAGAAGCCCTTTAAAGGCTGATCCGTGCCTCGCTTCGTCCTTACACATCTCATGAACAGTATCATGGATGGCATCATAGTTTAGCTGTTTTGCTTTTGTAGCAATATCTTTTTTACCTTGACAGGCCCCAAATTCTGCTTCAACCCTCAACTGTAAGTTCTTTTTGGTATCCGCATAGACCACTTCACCTAGTAACTCTGCAAACTTAGCTGCATGATCGGCTTCTTCAAAAGCGATCCTTTTATAAGCCTCGGCTATTTCAGGATACCCTTCACGATCCGCTTGACGACTCATCGCCAAATACATTCCCACCTCAGTGCATTCGCCCATGAAGTTAGCTCTTAATCCTTCAAGTATCTCAGCATCAACGCCTTGGGCTACCCCTATTTTATGTTCATCAGCCCACTGCATTATTCCATCTTTTTTCTCAGCAAATTTCTCTTTTGGTGACATACACTGGGGACATTTGTCTGGCGCTTCATTTCCTTCAAATACATACCCACATACGGAACATATAAATCTCTTCATAAAATAACTCCTCCTAAAAATCATTAACTATCATGTGTCTATATTATAATAATTTTAATGAAATGTCAATTACTATAATGTAATATTTATAAATAGTTTAACGATTTTTTTACACATTTTCAGCAATATACTGAATTAACTTTTCTGTACTCTCCCAGCCTAGACACGCATCCGTTATTGATTTTCCATAAATATTTTCACCGATGCCTTGCTTACCTTCTTCGAGATAGCTTTCAATCATGAGACCTTTGATCATTTTCTTCAGCAAACTGTCATATTTTCTACTCATTAACACTTCCCTTGCTATTCTCGGTTGTTCAGAATAACATTTCATGGAATTTGCATGGTTGGTATCAATAATTAGAGATGTATTTAAAAGGTGCAGTTTTTCATACTCTTTAGCAATGCGTATTAAGTCCTCATAATGATAATTTGGAATATTTCTACCACTAGAATCGACAGCCCCTCTTAAAATCGCATGAGTAAGAGGATTGCCGGTGGTCTCAACTTCCCATCCGGCATAGGTGAAAGTATGAGCCTGCTGGGCCGCAATGATAGAATTCAACATTACCGAAAGGTCGCCACTTGTAGGATTTTTCATCCCAACAGGTGTGTCAACTCCACTTACAGCGAGTCTATGTTGCTGATTCTCAACTGAACGGGCACCAATAGCTATATAACCCAAAACGTCAGAGAGATAGGTATAGTTTTCCGGATAGAGCATCTCATCGGCCGCTGGCATGTAATATTCACATAATGATCTTAAATGCATTCTTCTGATTGCTTTGATACCTTCAACCAAATCAGGTTTTTTGCTTGGGTCTGGTTGGTGCGCCATACCTTTATACCCTTCGCCCGTAGTTCGAGGCTTATTTGTATAGATTCTAGGGATAATTAAGATAGAATCTTTTACTTGTTCCTGGACTCGTGCAAGCCTTCCGATATATTCGCAGACTGAATCTTCATTATCTGCAGAACACGGACCTATAATAAGGATAAATCTTTGATCCTTATTTTCGAAAATATTTCGTATATCGCTATCCCGAGTTTCCTTTATAACTTTAATGTGATTTGGTAAAGGGATCTGCTCAATTATTTCATCGGCAGTTGGGATTCTTTTAATGAATTTCATGCTCATATCAAATTCTCCTTTGTTTTGATGCTCCGACATCTTCGTTCTTAAGTATAATTATTTTTCGTGAGACTAGCAACGAATTAAGCATAGTATTTTATATCCTTGATTCCCGTGAAAAATTATACCTACATTAATAAACCCTGATTTTACAGACATTTTGGTGTTTTTGTAGATATAAAAATTATACCTACAAATTGAATTGCGAATCATTATTTTTGTGACTATTCAGGTACTCAGTTAATCAACCACAGATTACACAGATTAACACAGAATAAATACATTTTGGCTCTAAACTACAAATCGCTTGTAACTCAAT
>JARLHU010000163.1 GCA_031292095.1 Desulfosporosinus sp. | reverse complement strand
ATCAAACTCTCCATAAAAAGTTATTTCAACTTCATTGAAGAAGATGATTCGCTCATTGTTTCTTTGAAACTCTTGCGAGTTTCTCTCATTGGCTGTCCTTGTTGTTTAGTTTTCAAAGATCAGAATAATCTTCGGCCACTTCGGCCGGATCTACATCTTAGCATTTTCAACCTACGTTGTCAATGACTAATTTACATTGTTGAAAAGTTCGAAGGTTTTAATCTCCCAGCTATTCAATCACGGTGCGTCGTTTTGGCGCTTTGTTAGTTTACAACCTTTAGCTTGTTATGTCTACTGTTATTTTTATCCAGTATCAAACTGAAATATTAATAAGTAGAAGGAAATTGATTAGTAACTGGGTCACATTAGTTGCTACTTATAATAAAACTCGTTTCGCTAGATCCACCAAGCTTACATCCACTGCTGTCCCAGTACTTTGTTGCATCATCCCTAACGCTTCCCCTGGAGTCATAGCCAGACGATAAGGACGATCTTCTGTCAGAGCAGCAAAGATATCAACAATCGTCATCAACCGGGCTCCCTCATCAATTTCCTTCCCCACCAAAGCGAAGGGATATCCTTTGCCATCGAGACGCTCATGATGGTGAGCAGCCCATTCGACCATCCGAGTTGGAAAACCAGCCTCGGTCAATAAGCAATGAGTATAGTACGGATGTGTGCGTATAATATCAATCTCAGAGGGGTCAAGCGGCCCAGATTTATCCAATATTTTCTTTGGTATAGAGAGCTTACCTAGGTCATGAAGTAACCCTGATACATAAATTTCGTGTACTCGATTTTCTTCCCAACCGAGTCCTTTAGCCATACGTTCCACTTTTTCGGCCACAGACCGAGAGTGACGCGCCGTAAACCTGCTTTTCTGGTCGATCAGGTCGGCAAACGTTGCCGCTAAGTCGTCAGTAAACCCGAACTCCAATTCACGTGTAGCTGGAAGATGCCACTGCCCGCATAAAAGCCCTAAAGCAATTTGGAGGAGTTGAGCTTGTTCGATGTCCAGCCAAAATGCTTCTTTTTGAGCAACATTTGTAAACGCGGCCGCAACTTCTGGATAAAATAATGTCCCGGTTTCCTCGTCAATCCATTTAAGAATCTCATCACGTTCATGCCGGCTCTGTCGTCTCCGCTGCAACCGAACATCAACGTGATCGGCCAGTGATAAAATGCGTGCGGTCAAAGGGACTTCTTCGTACGACGCGCGCAAAACGCTATACGCTGGATCAGGGGTTTCATGGTGATATTTAATCGCAGAGGCAAGGAATGCCCCCGAAGGAAATCGTCTGACTACTAAAGCGCCTTCTAAGCAATGTTTTTTCATGATGCGTAGGTCTCCATGATACTCTCGAAAGCAACCCAAGATACCTATGTCGTGCAACAGCCCTGCTACAGTAACATTAACTAAGTCTTTTTTACTAAATCCTAAACACCGCCCAAGACGCATGGCAATATAAGCGACACGCTCTCCGTGTCGTTGCCCCAGTGCGACCTGTAAACCCTTTTCGACTTCGTCATCTACTAAACCAAGATCAAGCGCCTGAGAGAAACTCCACATCCGACGAATGTAGAAGGCATCCTCCGACAGTTCCTGCTCCTCCAATGTGACTTACCCCTTCCGCTCTTCCGCTCTGTGAGATACAAAAATCACTATAAGTATCCGTACTCATAGTCAAATAGTTCTTCTCTTTGGGTCAATATTTTTCCTGTTTATCTTCCCAATATACCATAAATAATTCAGGAAAACATAAAATCCAGACCGTCTAAACGATCTGGCAAATAACTTCAGAGGCCGACCTTACTAATATTCCTATGTACTGATTTGAAAAACCTATTTGTAATGTTGCTCTGTTCATTACATATAATGCTGCTCCTAGTGAATGGTCTGCCATATGAGCTCGTAGCAGCAGCTTGTCCAATGGAACGAGCTACCGCTACCAAAATCGGATTAGAATAAGTCTTAGAATTCTATTTTGTTAAAAATTTTGCCCCCCATTTTCTTTAGAAACAGATAAAGCAAACTATCTAAAAGTCCGTATACTGCTACCAAACTCACGACTACCTGGATTAGATTTAAATTTAGTTTGATGACTGCAAAGATCGTTAATCCTCCAAAAGCAACACAAATAGCCATACTTAACAATAAATTTAAATTTTGTTTAATGGCTTTTTGTTCATTATCCCAGTGAAGTTTAGGGTTAAAGAGGTCGATGATTATACCTACGAAATTACTGAACAGAATAGCTAAAAAGCTTGTAACACAGATCAAGGCCATTAGGGACAAGGGAAGCTTTAAGACGATCACTGCAACAAGGCTTATTGAAAGCATTCCCACGATACCCATGATAACCCCTGCAATCACTTTCGCCATGATTTGGGTTTTGTAGCTCACCGGGATATATTTATTAAAGAATACGTTCTCACCTTCTCTTGATATGGAAGTAGCTGCAATACCATTACTGGAGGAAACAAAAAGCATAGCTCCAAAAAAAGCTGCAAACACTATCCCCGTTATTCCTTCCTTTTGCAGTAATCCAACCATTGCTCCAATTCCATTTCCATTCATAGATTTAGGTTGCGTAACTATCGGAATTAATAGCATGATTGGCCAAATAAAATTCATTAATATACAGTTTATAAAAAATGCGGGAGTTCGAAATAAAATCCGCAATTCCTTTAATACATAGGATTTAAACACGGTACTGCGAATCGACTTCCGGCTCAATTCTGCCGAGCTTATTTGCTTTTTGCTGGATGATGATACCGAAACTCCAGTGACTCCTTTAAAATAAAGCTTATTACCCAACAGCAAAAACAGGTAGAAGCCCAGTAGAGACAAGAGGATAAATAGGCCTGTATAAACCAGCCCACTAAAGCTTCCATGGTTAATCAGCCCAAGTGCCCCAAGTTTTGACGCGGGAAATATATTTGAAGTAATTGCTACCAGGGAGTTATTGCCCAGCTGCGTATGCCCAGCTCCTTGGTTCAAGACGAATCTTTGCGACATTGTACTAACGCTAACTCCAAATATTATGGCAATCACAGAACTAATCATCCGGAAGGCGTCTTTGTTTTTAGCAAGGTTCGTAAAACGCATGATAATCATGACAATCACAGAGTCTAAGACAATAGGAATCACAGGCAGTGTCAGGAAGATGAGTAGTGCGTAAACGTAATATAAAATTCCTCCTCCACTTTTTACCCCGTACACAATTAGAATTGGCAGGAAAATCAGACATTCTGTCAAGTATTCAAAAATCGTAACTATTATAAATTTTGCGCCTAAAATATGGGATGATTTAATCGGAAGGGGCAGTAAATTCTCAATATCATCAGAAAAATAGAAAATATTCATGGTGTAAAAAAGGCCAAAGAAGAAGATCACAAAAGCACTAACTGCGATCCCCAGACTTAATAAAACGCCTTCTTCGCCAACTGTTGCCAGTCCATCATATGTAATCCTCAGAAAAGCTATGATGCCATAGGCCATTGGCAAAAGGCTGAGTGCCAAAACAACAAATAATAATATCTGTTTAATCTTCTTACTTTTTTCCTTTGGAAAACTAAACCCGTTTTTCATAAGAGCAATGGTTAATATCAATAGTTTTTTATTCATGCTCAGTCATATCCAGAAAGATTTTTTCCAATGATTCGCCTTGGACCTTAAAGTGAGCTTTCATTTCGTCCAACTTACCACAAAAGAGGAGTTTACCTTTGTTGATTACAGCGACTCGATCACATATCTTTTCGGCAACATCTAGTACATGCGTTGAAAAGATAACGGTATTTCCTTTGTCTGCATGCTCACGCATCATTTCTTTTAGGGTAAAGGCAGCCCTGGGATCGAGTCCCGTCATTGGTTCATCCATGATCCACACCGAAGGGTTATGAATAAGAACACCGATAATGATTATCTTCTGACGCATCCCGTGCGAATAACTCTGAATTTGATCTCCTAAAGCTTTCGTCATTTCAAAGCGATTGCTCAACATTTCGATTGTTTCTTTTCTCTCCTTGGTCGGAACATCGTAAATATCTGACATAAAGTTAAGGTATTCAATTCCTTTAAGTCTTAAAAACATATTGGGGCTATCTGGAACAAAACCAAACTGTTTTTTAGCTTTTAAAGGATCTTTGGCAATGTCTAGACCATCAATCAAAATACTCCCGTTGTCAGGGGCCAAAATACCGGTCATCATTTTTATGGTCGTCGTTTTTCCTGCACCATTTGGTCCTAAAAACCCAAAAATTTCCCCATTATTTACCTTCAAGTCAATATTATCAACTGCTTTTACAGCCGAATTAAAACTCTTCGCAACCTTAATTAATTCAATCATACTTTTTCTCCTTTTATTACGCATTATATCCGTACCGCTATTTCCAAACACGTTTCTTTGGTCAAGAAGCTACGTTTTGCATCGCTATCATAAGATTCTGACAAGCTTCTCCGAGTGAACACCACGCGTAATCCATCTATAAAGATACTTTCCACCTTATTCTTGCATTCCCTCCCAAGATAACAAATATAATCCGAAATAATACAAAGAATGCTCGATAACGATTCCTCCGTTGTCAGAATTGTTGCGGGGTATTAACAACAAAAAACAGACCGTCCAAAAAACGATCTGGTAAAAAGTTTAGTAGAAGACCTTACAACTCTCAAAATCAGAGTTGGTATTTACTGTGTGGCGATTTACTTGCTCATAGCAAGACCTTTGGCAATCAGCGATTGCACTACAGAAGAACATCACCCATGCTGATCATATGCCTAGTCCATGTCTCACCATCATCTAGGCTGACCTTAACTTCAACCTGTGTATTAACCCACTATTGCTTTCATCGTAGCCTTGGTCGCCATGCGTTTGCACTTCCGATTTAATCCCTTCCATAGAACATTTATGCTCAGACATACGCTCCTTGTGCGTTCAATGGGAAGTTGCCATTTCATAACCTGCTCGCTTTGCTCCGCTTAAAAAAGCCTGTGCAATTACATT
>JARLHU010000162.1 GCA_031292095.1 Desulfosporosinus sp. | reverse complement strand
GCCAGCGTTCGTCCTGAGCCAGGATCAAACTCTCCATAAAAAGTTATTTCAACTTCATTGAAGAAGATGATTCGCTCATTGTTTCTTTGAAACTCTTGCGAGTTTCCTCATTGGCTGTCCTTGTTGTTTAGTTTTCAAAGACCATGGATGGTCTGGGTGTCGCGGAGGACAAGGATGTCCGGGAGCGACCAAAGACCATCATGACTCGGACACAATGTCCGAGGTTAGAGCACCGCCATGACTCAAACAAGGATGTTTGAGATTAGACGCCGCCATGGATGGCAAGCTGCCGTGATGACTAGGCCCTGTGACCAGAATCATATAGTAGCATTTTCAACTTTCGTTGTCAATAACAATATTATTCTGCGTTCTCTCGTTTGGTTACAATTTAACCTCGTGCTGATTTATTATTTTTCTGAGCGAACAAAAGATATTGTACCACGACTATGAATTTTTATTCAAGCTCTAAAATACGCCACAATACTATTATTATTCTGACAAACGTCGTTTATTCTCTCTTATAGTCCTTTTATCGGCAATATTACTTTGATGATTAATTTTTGACGGTAACTCCTACAATAAAAGCTGGCTCCGCTCGAGCGAGCCAGCTTTTGAAACTTCAATCTCCTCAGATTACTACTCTTCAACATCTTCGACTTGAATACTTTCGTCTCTGGGTCGCATCGTTGGGAAGAGGATAACATCCCGAATCGACGCAGAATCCGTTAAAAACATAACTAGGCGGTCGATACCGATTCCTAGTCCACCAGTAGGGGGAAGTCCGTATTCCAGGGCTTGGACAAAGTCTTCATCCAGAATGTGAGCCTCATCATCCCCTTTAACCCGTTCAGCGGCCTGGGCTTCGAAACGTTGCCGTTGATCGATGGGATCATTTAACTCGGAAAATGCATTGGCGAGTTCACGCCCATATATAAAGGCTTCAAATCGATCCGTATATTCTGGCTGATCCGCATTACGCTTAGCTAACGGAGAAATTTCTACGGGATGACCGATGATAAATGTGGGTTGTATCAAATTAGGTTCAACGAACTCTTCAAAAAACTCATTAATAATTTTGCCACGCGATGCGCCCGCTTCGACATGAAGACCTTTCTTTTGAGCGGCGTCACGCGCCTGTTCATCTGTTTTGATACCTCGGAAGTCCACTCCGGAATACTCTAAAATACCGTCCACCATGGGGAGACGGCGCCAAGGAGTTTTAAAGTACAGGGGTTGTCCCTGATACGTAATTTCAAGTGTGCCATGTACTTTTTGTACAATATGGGCAACCATCTCTTCCGTTAATTCCATGATATCTTCATAATTCGCGTATGCTTGATAGAGCTCCATCATGGTAAACTCCGGATTATGCTTAATTGAAATTCCCTCATTACGGAAAGTGCGACCAATTTCAAATACCTTCTCAAACCCACCGACAATCAGGCGCTTTAAGGGTAGCTCAAGGGCAATCCGCAAATATAGATCGATATCAAGGGCATTGTGATGCGTACTGAACGGGCGTGCTGCCGCTCCGCCGGGAATTGTATGAAGTGTCGGCGTCTCTACTTCGAGGAATTCTCGGTCCTCCAGAAACTCCCTCATGAATCGTATGATTTTGCTACGTATCACAAACACTTGACGAACATCCGGATTCATAACCAAATCTAAATACCTTTGACGATAACGTATTTCTACATTCGTCAGACCATGGAATTTTTCAGGTAGTGGTCGCATCGCCTTGGAAAGCAATTTCACCTTTCGAGCATGTATGGATATTTCTCCTCTTTTTGTACGGAAGATTTTTCCTTCTACTCCAACGATATCGCCCACGTCAAATTTTGTAATTAAATCGAACATACTCTGACCTAATTCATCCACGCGAATATAAATTTGGATACGTCCACTAAAATCCTGAATATGTATAAAGATAACTTTTCCCTGATCGCGCTTGCTCATGATCCGACCTGCTACACTGGTATCTTGACCTTCTAACTCTTCAAAATGCTCCAAAATTTCAAGCGCTTTATGCGTGCGAATATAGCGATCAGCATATGGTTCAACATCGGCTTGGCGAAACAACTCAAGCTTTTCTAACCGAATTCGCCAGAGGTCGTTGGTATTATCCATTCTTAATTCCTCCACCATTATTCTTATCTTATCAATTTTACCAGATTTAGGCGCTACTAAACAAGAAGAATCAATACAGAAGCGTTTTCTTTCCGATAAAGAATCTTAAATCGAACCGTTTCCATTTTTTGGTCTGCTTTTGGTTAATAAACAAAGTGCAGTATCTGTATGTGGTTAATCCCCATTACAGAAACACTGCACTCTCTAATCAACATATTTTCACTACGAATTACTTCTTAAAGCTATCAAATAATCATCAATAAATCTCGAAGTTCTTAAATAATATCTAAAATCTGATAGTGTAAAATACCTGCCGGAACATTGACTTCTACCATAGCGCCCTTGGGCTGACCTAAGACTGCTTTTCCGACCGGTGATTCATTGGAAATTTTATTCGTACCAGGATCCGCCTCAGCCGAACCGACAATGAAATACTCTTCTTCATCACCAAAGTCAATGTCTTTCAGGCGGATTTTTGCGCCTAAGGTCACGATATCTGTTCCTTCAACTTCATCAATAACTCGTGCATTCCTGAGCATTTTCTCGAGAGTTATGATTCGTCCTTCAATAAAAGCCTGATCGTTCTTGGCATCATCGTACTCTGAATTTTCACTAATATCCCCGAAGTCGATGGCCTGTTTAATGCGTCCGGCGACTTCCCGTCGCTTCACGGTCTTTGATAGTTCCAACTCTTCCTCAAGTTTCTTGAGGCCTTCTAAGGTCAGAATGACTTCTTTTTCAGGCATATTTTTCTCGCTCCCTTTTCTCGTCCTACGCATTGCGCGTCTAATCATGCCGCGCGCTTTTCTACAAGACTTATATGCGTACTTCCTATAAATCTAGGAACTCTTTGAAAAATTCCTCCATAACATTACTCGTTATTATAAGGACCTTGCAAAATAATGTCAAGGATCCTACTCTTCTTCTTAACGAGTGATGCTCTCATATTTTTTCGTTTTTCAACAAAGGTTACTCTTTTCCTTCCATAATTCGACTGAAGAGCGTACGCATTTCTTCAGGCGATCTTGTTTGCATAATCTCGTCGCGAAGTTGAGCTGCCTTCTTAACCCCTTTGATATACCACACCGCGTGTTTTCGCATTTCGTTGAGACCAATTCGTTCACCTTTATAACGCAACACACGGTCGAAATGCTGCAACGCAACTTTGATGCGTTCTTCGATTAGTGGTTCGGGCAATACCTTACCATACTTTAAAAAATGTTGAGTGCGTGGAATGAGCCATGGATTTCCAAGGGCGCCGCGTCCAATCATAACTCCGTCGCATCCCGTTTGTTCAATCAATCTGCTGGCATCTTCGGGTTTAAAAACGTCCCCATTCCCGATAACCGGAATACTCACCGCATTCTTAACTCGTCGAATCCATTCCCAATCGGCATAACCAGCATAAAATTGTTCACGAGTACGAGCATGAACCGTTAACATCTGCACTCCTACTGACTCGAGGCCTTTCGCCAGTTCAATAGCCACAATTTCATCGTCATTCCAGCCAAGACGTATTTTCACCGACACCGGTACGTTAACCGCCCGCACAACAGCCGCAGCAATCGTTAGCGCGCGGGGGAGATCCCTTAATAAGGCTGATCCTTCACCATTCTTAACAATTTTCTGCGTAGGGCAACCCATATTAATATCGATGACGGTGGCGCTACATTCTATGGCTAAGAGAGCCGCACGAGCCATTGTTTCCGGTTCTGAACCAAAAAGCTGTACGATCCTAGGTTCAGTCTCCCCAGTTAAATCAAGCATATTCAATGTCTTTGAGTTTCGATAAGTCAACGCTTTATCACTAATCATTTCGGTCCACACATACTTACCACCCACAGCACAGACAGTTTCACGAAAAGCTTTATCCGTCACTCCGGCCAAAGGCGCCAAAAATACTGGAACCTCAAATTCATAGTTTCCTAACTTCATGTTACTTCCTCATATTTACTATTTTTGGTTGCGTTCATAGATCAACAAAAGCCCCTCAAGCGTTAAAAATGGATCTACCGTCTCAATCATTTCCGATTCTTGAGAGATCAATTTAGCCAATCCACCCGTTGCAATCACTTTGGTCTCCGGTCCCAATTCTTCCTTCATGCGTTTAACAATCCCGTCCACTTGCCCAGTGAATCCATAGTAAATTCCGGATTGCATTCCAGCCACCGTATTTTTAGCGATAACTGCTGTAGGCTTAACCACTTCAATACGAGGTAACTTAGACGCCCTCAAAAACAGCGCTTCTGTCGAGATCCCAATTCCTGGCGCAATGGCCCCGCCTAGGTACTCCCCACGTTTCGATACCACACAGAACGTCGTCGCAGTTCCGAAATCCACGATGATTAGCGGTCCCCCGTATTTAGCATAGGCCGCCACGGCATTCACAATGCGGTCAGCCCCAACTTCTCTAGGGTTGTCATAGACGATAGGCATCCCCGTCTTAACGCCAGGTCCCACAACAAGTGGTTCTACCCCAAAATACTTTTGAACAAGGGCTTCCAAGGTTGGCATTACTGGTGGGACTACTGAGGAAATAACAACTGCACTGATTTCTTGAAAGGTTAAACCGCTAAAATCGAATAAATTCTTAATAACAACTGCATACTCATCCATCGTACGGGATTTATCGGTGGATACCCTCCAATGGTGGGTCAGGGTCCTCTTGTCATAAACCCCCAACACAATATTTGTATTACCCACATCAAATAAAAGAATCATCATAACGCTCCTTTTGGCTAAGTGAGCTACTTAAGTATCTTGACGCCGTCGGACTACTTCTTGTCCGATCCAGACGGCAATCCCTGCCTTAATTAGATCCCCTAAAAAAAGTAAGGGAACAAAACCGATCATCAGAACACCTGCGACACTAGTCGGACGGTGCAACACCCAGTGTAAGATGATATAGAGATAAATTAACCCAAAAAGATACAAAGTGAAAAGCCCTGCTAAGACGCCAGCAATCGCTCGCCAAAGACTACCTTCACGGTATACTCGCCCCACAATATACGCGGCACCCACATAACCCAGAAGAAACCCAAACGTTGGCTTTAGGATATAGCCCAGCCCTCCATACGGGGCGGTCGAAAAGACAGGCAGACCAAACAACCCCAAAACCAGATATGCCAACATAGCCATAGCCGCATACTCGGCCCCCAGAATAATGCCGGACATCAAAACAAAAACTGGTAAAATACTAAAAGGAACCAAACCTGGAGACCAATGGAGTAACATCCCTGCCAAACACATCAGGGCGGCCATTACGGACGTCATTGCCAATTTTCTTGTTTTCATAATAAATCCCCCTCTATTGTAAACTATAATATAGTATGAAGTTTACAATAGAACTGAACGGCTTGCAATCCCCTTCCACATAAACCTTTTACGGAAATTTTGCCCAGCCTGACCCATCTAATATAAAATCTAAAAATACTTTCTAATTTTGGAACGAAGTTGGACTTCTCCAGCTGAAAAGCTTTTTTCGCCATCTTCCGTTTCCAGAAGCAGGGCACCATCGATCGTGATTCCTTTAAAAATACCTTGAAATACTTGCTCTCCCCGCAGGATTCTTACTTCTTCGCCCAATCCGTCTGCCCTTTCTAACCAACTTAACCTAAGCCTCTCAAACGCTCTTCCTTCGAGAGAAATTAATTCCTTTTCTAAATATTTTAAAATCACAGCTGCCAAACTATTTAGGTCTACTTTGTAGCCCAGAATTTCATAGAGGGTCGTTGCGTTCAAGGGCTCACTTAAACACCCACGAGGAAAATTGGCGTTTATCCCCATTCCTAGAATTAACGTTTGGACGGTATTCCATTCTCCCACTACTTCGCCAAGAATTCCGGCCAATTTCTGACCGTTATAAACAAGATCATTCGGCCACTTGATTCCGATACGAAGCTGAAAAAGCTCCTTTAACGCATCAACAATCGCGACACTCGTAGCGAGAGTTAATTTTGAAGCGTCCGCCAAGGACAAATCAGGACGAAGTACCACGGACATCCAAAGTCCCCCCCTGGGCGATTCCCACTGCCTCTGCAATCGCCCTTGTCCCCCGCTCTGATACCTTGCCAGGACAGTCAGTCCATGGACTCCCCCACGACGAGCAAGCTCCTTGGCCCGAATGTTTGTGGATGATAACTCGTCTTCTAGGTAAATCGTACGTCCTAATGAAGTCGTAGACAACGTCTGCTGCAACGCCCACTCATTTAAGGAAAGAGACATTTTTAATAAGCGGTAACCATTTTTCGTCTGACCCTCAATTTCAAAACCTTCTTCTTTTAAAGCCTTAATCTGTTTCCAAATGGCTGCCCGCGTGACATTCAATTGTTGACTAATCCTTTCGCCAGACACGAATTCTTCAGGGTGCGCAGCGAGTAGTTGAAGGATGTCATGACGTACCATTTAGGTTCCTCTTTCCCAACTAGCCCTCGTCGAGGCTTTAATGTCACCCAGGTCCAGACTAAAGTCCAAGGCCGTGACCGAATTAGTCAAAGCACCGATCGAGATTAGGTCGACCCCCGTCTCGGCCACTTCCCGAAGGCGTTCTTCCTTCATCCCCCCCGATGCTTCAACGATGGCACGATGGTCGATATACTGGACTGCTTCTCGCATCTCATTGATCCCCATGTTATCCAACATAATTACATCGACGCCACAGGTTACCGCTTCTTTCACCTGATCGATGCTTTCACACTCAACCTCAATCTTAATCATATGCCCAACTTGAGCTCGGATCCGTTCGACGGCCTCCGTTATTCCACCCACCGCGGCAAGATGATTATCCTTTAACATCACTGCATCATAAAGCCCAAAGCGATGGTTCTGTCCACCACCGACCCTGACCGCATATTTCTGTAAGGCACGCCAGCCTGGAAGGGTTTTTCGGGTATCCACAATATTCACGGAAAGCCCCGCGACCTGATCGACCGCTCGTTTCGTGGCCGTTGCAATTCCCGAGAGATGCTGTAAAAAATTTAAGGCTGTCCGCTCCCCCTGCAAAATACTACTAAAAGGGCCAACTAACTCTAATACAACCCCTCCGACTTTCACAATATCTCCATCTTTGGCCAACCAATGGACCTCAATCCGGGGATCGACACGCTGAAACACTTGTTCAACAAGCAAAAGACCGGCGACGACACCTTCTTGTTTGGCATAAAGTTTGGCCAAGCCAGTCAAGTCTTCTGGCAAAATCCTGGTACTGAGGTCTCCCGTCCCGATGTCTTCCTTTAAGGCCTGATCAATCAGTTCCTGAAATTGGAACGTAGCGTACATGATATCCCTCCTTACGTTGCAGAGAATGCTTTTGCCATAGTGCATCAAGACGTATTGGATAGTCCGAACGAAAATGCCCACCGCGACTCTCCTTCCGATCCAAAGCAGCTTTGGCAATAACCGTCCCCACCGTCAAGATGTTAGCTGTTTCAAGGTCATCCACGCAACTTGTTGAGAAGTCGTCACGTTCCCAAGCCATTAGCAACTCTGTAGCCTTCCTGAGGCCTGCCTCATTTCGCAAAATACCAACATTGTCCCACATTACGTCTTGGATCTGCTTACGCAAACCGTGACCGTCTAATTGGTTTATAGAGCCACTCCTTCCAGTTACTGTGCCCATTAGATCTCCACTAGGGCTATGAACCTCCTCCCATGAAGGGCGGTTTGCTTCAAGCTTGTCCTGCAGTTTCTCTACGATGCGTGCCCCAAAAACCAATCCTTCCAGCAAGGAGTTACTAGCTAACCGATTTGCACCGTGGACTCCATTACAAGCGCACTCCCCCGCCGCATAAAGATGAGGTAGGCTTGTTTCTCCATATGAGTTTGTAGCAATCCCACCCATCATGTAATGGGCGGCCGGGGCCACTGGTAAGGGCGTGGTTAAAACATCCATCCCATGGTTTAAACAAGTTTTGTAAATAGTTGGGAATCTTTCCAGGATTCGTTCCTGCCCGATAGGCCTAAAATCCAAATAAACCGAGCCCTGGTTCATTTCCTTCCAGATAGCCCGAGCGACAATATCACGGGGAGCAAGTTCCTTCCCCGGTACATTTTCCATAAAACGTAGCCCTGCAGAGTTAATTAAATGGGCACCTTCTCCACGCACCGCCTCCGAGATCAGAAAACGGGGCGCATTAGGAATTAACAACGCCGTAGGATGAAATTGGACAAATTCCATGTCCATTAAGTCTGCTCCCGCCCGCAAGGCTACTGCCATTCCGTCACCGGTAGCAACACTGGGGTTCGTCGTATAACGATATACTTGCCCCACACCACCCGTTGCCAGGACCACAGCGTTGGCTAAGTGCCCTTCGAGCTCTCCTGTTTCCTCGTTCAGAACTAGGGCCCCAATAATATCTCCTTGATGATTCTCTAAGAGATCAACCACAAAATGTCCTTCACCGACCGTGACATTAGGGCTTTCTTTGGCTTTGGCAACTAAAGCCCGCTCTATTTCCCATCCTGTAGCATCCCCTAGCGCGTGCAGTATTCTCCGTTGGCTATGGGCGCCTTCACGCGTGAGGGCAAGCTCACCGTCAAGGCGGTCAAACTGAGCGCCCATGCCCATCAGTTCTTCCACACAGCTAGGCCCCTCTTCAACTAGAATTCTTACTACCAAAGGATCGCAGAGTCCGGCACCCGCCCGCAATGTGTCCTCAAAGTGCAAGGTCGGGGAGTCCGCTACATCAATGGCTACCGCAATCCCACCCTGCGCCTGCTCGGTATTGCTTACTTCAATCGTTTTCTTAGTAAGAACCGTAACCTGGAAGTGCTCACTCACCTTGATCGCTGTATACAAACCAGCAATACCGCTTCCTAAAACAAGCACGTCTGATTCAAAAACCTTTAGTCCTAATTTGGACCAAGGAAATAAATAACGTCTCAATTACCCATCCCCGCTCTTCTGCCGCTTACAAAGCCAGCATTCGGTCTAGTGCCTCTTTAGCTTTAACTCGTATTTCCTCTTTCACCGAAACACGGGGAGAGAGGGCAATAAGTGAATCTCTTACTTTCTCTAAGGTCGTCGATTTCATATTCGGACAAACCAAGCGTTCTGAAGCAAGATAAAATTCCTTATCTGGGCAAACCTGATGAAGCCGATGTAAGATCCCGGACTCCGTCCCCACAATAAATTCTTTATTCTCTGAATTCTGAGCGTACTTGATTAATCCTGCTGTAGAACCAATATAATCAGCTTCCAGGCAAATGTCTTCCCGGCATTCCGGATGTACGATAACTTTGGCAAGCGGATGCTCTTTTCTAGCTTTAAGAATGTCTTCCTTCGACAATCGGTCATGAGTTTTACAGTATCCAGGCCAAAACTGGACCGGACGCTCAAGGATATTGGCAGCGTAGCGGCCAAGGTTTTCGTCCGGAATAAAAAGGATATCTTTTCCTTCTAAAGACTGTAATACTTTTACCGCATTAGCGGAAGTACAGCAGATATCGCTCTCCGCTTTGACTTCGGCAGAGGTATTAACATAACATATCACCTGGACTCCGGGAACCCTTTTTTTATAGGCACGTAAACCTTCGGCATCAACCATATCCGCCATAGGGCAACCCGCGTTTAGCTCGGGTAAGATTACCACCTTATCCGGTGATAGGATCGCTGCACTTTCAGCCATGAAATGGACGCCACAAAACACTATGACTTCGGCGTCCGTTTTTGCCGCCTGTTGACTCAGTTGTAGGGAATCTCCAACAAAATCGGCAATATCCTGAACCTCAGGTCTTTGATAATAGTGGGCCAGGATAATTGCTTTACGTTCTTTTTTAAGTACTTCAATCTCCCCGGCTAAAGTCCGAAACAGTTCTTCGCTAATTGAATAATCCATAGGCTCCCCACCTTTCCTAAAGTGACTGAATCTTTCCTAGATACTAGGTCATTTCGACTGATCTTGTCAAGATTTTTGTCCATGGACTTCTTCGGTGACAACCTTTGTTTGATGATTTTGATCATCAACAAAGACAACTTTCGGGTTATGCTGATGGGCGGCTTCATCGGTTAGCAGCGCATAAGAAATAATAATGACCTGGTCTCCAACTTGAACCTGACGGGCTGCTGAGCCATTCAGGCAAATCGTTCCAGAGTTTCTTTCGCCAGGAATTACGTAAGTTTCGAACCTTGCTCCATTGTTATTATTCACGATCTGGACTTTCTCATTCGGCAAAATATCTGTTGCTTCCAGCAACGCAATATCAATCGTGACACTGCCCACATATTGAAGATTTGCTTCTGTCACGGTTGCTCGATGAATTTTAGATTTCATCATCACTCTAAACAAGAGCAGTCAACCTCCATCACTTTATTATCAATCAACCGGGTTGCTCCGAATCTAACCGCTAGGGCCAGTAGCACCGGACTCTCTATCTCGGTTACTTCAGATAAGTCTTGCGCATCTCTGACTTCGACATAATCAATCACACCCTGGCTTTCATTGCTGATTCTTTCTCTTACTTGGGTTTCAAGCACCCGTGCTGATCGTTCTCCTGCTCGCAAAAGTTTTTCCGCCTCGTTAAGACTCTGGGATAGAATCAAAGCTTCCTGGCGTTGTTCTGGTGATAAAAAAACATTACGTGAGCTTAAGGCCAACCCATCCGGTTCACGAACAATCTGGACCGGACAAACCTCAATCGGCAGATTCAGGTCTCCTACCATCCGCTGGATGATTAGATATTGCTGATAATCCTTTTGTCCAAAAAAGGCCAAATCGGGTTGGACAATATGAAACAACTTACTTACGACGGTCGCTACCCCGCGAAAATGCCCGGGACGGGTTGCTCCACAGAGCACCGTATCCAACTGGCCAACCTCAACATAGGTGACCATCGGGCGAGGATACATTTCCTCAGAAGTCGGGTGAAAGAGCACATCAACCCCAGCAATGTCCACTAAAAGAGCATCTCTCTCCATATCTCTCGGATAACTGGAATAGTCTTCATTAGGACCAAATTGTAAGGGATTAACGAAAATACTCAACACGGTGAAGGCTCCGGTTTGTTTGGCCCGCTCAACTAACGCCAAATGTCCTTGATGCAAATAACCCATGGTGGGTATAAGGGCAATTTTTCGTCCCCTACTTTTTTCTATAGCGATGATTTCACGAAGTTCACCAATATACGAAGTTCTCTTCAAGTCTATCTCTACCCTTCTTAAATCGATGCTTGAGGTCCGAGGCTCGACCTTCGACCCTAATATCCATAGTTCAATATCTTTATATCGATATCGTGCATTTATCCTCTTGATAAGTTCAACTAACTTCACTTGAGAATAGAGCTCTTTCTTAATAAAGCTCCCTTCACTCATAGTTTTGTGCTAGACACAAATTACTGTGATCTATTTCCCTGACTATTAACCTAAAATCCCGCATTTTTTTATACCTACAAGGAAAAACACTGTAAATACGCCTTGGGGAATTCTGAACGGGGAACCACAGATTACACATGAAAAGAACGATAAGAGAAACCACAGATTAACACAGATTTCACAGATT
>JARLHU010000161.1 GCA_031292095.1 Desulfosporosinus sp. | reverse complement strand
TCCGACGACCATGGATGGTCTAGTGTCCCTGTAGCCAAGGATGGCGAGAGGGGACCTTGGCTCACTGGCGGCAGTGCACATCCGCTGGCCATGGATGGCCGAGTGTCCCTGAAGCCCGAAGACACTGTCTTCGCACGTATTAAACTACTTGCAGGATGGCGAGAAGGGACCTTGTGCACTGCCCCGTGTCTGGGGTCGGTCGCTTGAACGGAAGTTTGCTAGTCTGCTTACGTAGAGACGTGGCGCTGTGTCACACTGCGTCCCGGGCTTGGTTCGGGGAACGGAAAGTCAGGGAGACGGACTGTTTGAGGGGGGGGCACATTTCATGTGCACCGTCTGGGATGACAATGGGGAGGTACATTTCGTGTAGCACAGTTCTTGCTTTAGTGAGAAAAGGATAAGGAAAATAATATTTTAAAATGATTATTGACAAAGCGGAAATAGAGTGGTAATGTGAACATATCAGCTGTTAGCACTCATCGATAGAGAGTGCTAACAAGAGAAAACGACTAGTGATGTTCGAACGTGAAAATATTCAGGCGGAGAGGGGCAGTCGTTGGGAAAGGTGGGGAAGCAGGTATGCAGATGGATGAACGCAAACGCAAGATACTACGGGCGATTGTAATGGATTATATTGCTACTGCTGAACCGATTGGTTCACGAACGATTGCGCGTAAATTTGATCTGGGTGTTTCTCCTGCGACGATACGCAATGAGATGGCCGACTTAGAAGATTTAGGGTTCATCGAACAACCGTATACTTCTGCAGGGCGAATTCCTTCAGATGCGGGGTATCGGTATTTTGTGGATTGTCTGATGGATCCTCAAGTGCTTAGTGAAGAGGATAAGGAAACTATTGAGCGGGAAAGCACTAAGAGAATTCATGAGATCCAAGAAGTAATTTCCCATACTAGCAAATTGTTATCTGAACTGACAAACCTAACGAGTCTTGTACTCGGACCGCATAAAGGGAAAAGCACGTTTGGAAAAATGCATTTTTTGCCGTATCAACCGGGTCAGGTTATTATGGTTATCGTCAAAGAAAACGGTGTGGTAGAAAATCATATCATCGATATTGGGGAGAATCTCACGGCTGAAGAGCTTCAAGACGTGGCTGGGGTCTTTAACCAAAAAATGCGAGGGTATTCTTTAGGCCAGGTTAAACGTAGTCTGCTCCATGAAATATATAGTGAATTATCTAGGCAGAGACATTTGATCGATAATACCTTGGATAGGCTAAGTGCGATTTTGGACGACAACGAGGATGAGGATCGCATCTATCTTGGTGGAACCCTCAATATGCTAAATCAGCCCGAATTTCGGGATCTAAGTAAGGTTAAGACCTTATTCAAAGTGTTTGAAGAAAATGAGCCACTGAAAAAACTACTTCATCCTCACCAAGAGGGGTTAAATGTGACTATCGGTGGGGAAAATACATTGAAAGAATTCCGGGATTGTAGCGTGATTTCTGCGACCTACAAAGTGAATGGACTGACGATTGGTGCGGTGGGGGTACTTGGCCCGACCCGTATGGACTATGCTAAAGTGATTGCGATTGTTGAGTTTATGACGCGTAGTCTAGCGCAGGTTCTGACAAGGGGCAGTCCACGGAGATACTAACGCGGTGACTGGGCCTTATGGCTCATTCTAAGATAAATATTTATTTAAGTACGAGAGGTGATATGGGTGGTACGATGGAGAGAAGAAACTCTCAAGGACCAAAAGCCGAAGATGGACGACGATAAAAAGGAAAACCCTGAGAGTGATCAGGAAAGACCCATCCTAGATGAAGAAAACACGAATAACAACAATATGTCTGCTCCAGAGAAACTATTGATGCTACAAGCGGAGCTCGCTAAGGCCAAAGCTAAAGCAGAAGAGCATTATGATCATTTGCTGCGCTTGCAGGCAGATTTCGATAATTATCGAAAACGGTCACAAAAGGAAAAAACAGAACTAATAAAATATGCATCCGAACGTATTGTGGAGGAGTTACTTCCTGTTTTGGACAATTTCGAACGGGCGGCGAGTGCGGCCAAAGTGAATCCGGACTTTGTAGCCTTTTCGAAGGGGATGGACATGATTTACCGCCAACTGCAAACTGCGCTCTACAAGGAGGGTTTAAAGGCGATGGAAGCCATCGGCCAACCTTTTGATCCGAACCTTCATGAAGCAGTGCTCAGGGTGACTTCTGAAGAACATCCTGAAAATACTGTCGTCGAAGAACTTCAAAAAGGGTATTATCTCAAAGAAAAAGTTTTGCGTCCTTGCATGGTTAAGGTTTCTAATTAGTTAATTTAAGGAGGAAGATTATAATGGGAAAAATTATTGGTATTGACTTAGGTACAACAAACTCTTGCGTAGCAGTTATGGAAGGTGGAGAAGCGGTTGTCATCCCTAATGCGGAGGGAAACCGAACAACTCCATCTGTGGTAGGCTTTTCAAAAACCGGCGAGCGGTTAGTAGGACAAGTGGCCAAGCGTCAATCCATTTCTAATCCGGATAAAACTGTCAGTTCGATCAAACGTCACATGGGTACAGACTTTAAAGTCAGAATTGAGGATAAGACTTATAGTCCTCAAGAAATTTCGGCGATGGTTCTCCAAAAACTCAAAACGGATGCAGAAGCTTACCTCGGGCAAACAGTTACCCAAGCGGTTATTACGGTACCGGCTTATTTCACAGATGCTCAGCGTCAAGCGACTAAAGATGCCGGAGCAATTTCCGGACTTGAAGTACTTCGGATTATTAACGAGCCTACAGCAGCAGCGCTCGCCTATGGCCTGGACAAAAAAGATGATTCAACGGTTTTGGTGTTTGACTTAGGGGGCGGAACGTTTGATGTTTCAATCCTCGAATTAAGCCAAGGCATGGTCGAAGTGAAGGCGACAAGCGGTAATAACCACTTGGGTGGCGACGATTTTGATCAACGTTTGATCGACTATATGGTAACTGAATACAAGAAAAGTAATGGTGCGGATCTCTCCAAAGACCGTGTTGCCCTGCAACGTTTAAAAGAAGCGGCGGAAAAAGCCAAGATTGAGCTTTCCGGTGTGACTAATTCAAATATTAATCTGCCGTTTATCACCATGACGGAACAAGGACCGCAGCATTTGGATATGAATATTTCTCGTGCTAAATTCGAAGATATTATCTCAGATCTGGTAGAATCGACCATCGGACCCACACGTCAAGCGATTGAAGATGCTAAACTTTCTTGGGATAAAATTGATCAAATCATTTTAGTGGGCGGATCTACCCGTATCCCATCTGTCGTGGAAGCTATTAAGAAATTAAGCGGAAAAGACCCACATAAAGGTGTCAACCCAGATGAAGTGGTAGCCATGGGCGCTGCGATTCAAGGCGGCGTGCTGAGTGGTGAAGTAAAGGATATGATCTTGCTGGATGTTACCCCGCTGTCTTTAGGGATCGAAACCCTGGGCGGAGTATTTACGCGGATTATTGAACGTAACTCCACTATTCCGACCACCAAATCACAGGTCTTCTCGACGGCCGCAGACAATCAAACTTCAACCGATATTCATGTTCTCCAAGGGGAACGCGAAATGGCAAGTTATAATAAGACTCTCGGTCGTTTCCAACTCACAGGTATTCCTCCTGCACCACGCGGCATCCCGCAAATTGAAGTTAAATTTGACATCGATGCCAATGGGATTGTCCACGTCTCGGCCAAAGATATGGCCACTGGCAATGAGCAGAAAGTGACGATTACTTCTTCTACTGGTCTTTCTAAAGATGATATTGAAAAAATGAAACAAGATGCTGAAGTTCATGCAGAGGAAGACAAGAAACAGAGAGAGCTGATCGATGCTAAGAACCAAGCGGATTCGCTGGCTTATCAAACAGAGAAAACCTTGAAAGAGTTTGAAGGTAAAGGCGATGCTGCTGAAGTTGAAAGTATCAAAAAAGCGGTGGAAGATCTTAAAAATGCGGCGGCAGCTGCAAATGTTGAGGAGATGAACGCCAAAACTGAGGCGTTGAACAAAGTGCTTCATCCTTTCATTGAAAAGATGTATAAAGAAAAAGCAGCTCAAGAGCAAAATGCAGGGGCACAACCTGGAGCTGAAGAGGTTAAGAAAGATGATGATGTTGTGGATGCTGAATTCACTGAGGTAGATAAGGATAAATAGGGGTTGCTGGTGTAGTGTTAAGCGGAGAACGACGGGATGGTGTGATGTTGCTCCGCTCACCCACAGCGCCGTCGCTATCACGTTTAATCACGAGGCGAGCGTTGGCAAAACCTCAGGGTAATACCTGATGTGAACCGTTGCCACGCTACGCGCCTCGTGATGTAAACGCGATTGACGCGACTCTGCTGAATGGGTTCGCTCCGCAAAATCACACCATCCTGGGTTAGGGACGTAGTTAACACTAGACTGACGCAACTTAGGCTAGGAACGGGAAGAATTGGGGATAAAGCTCGGGGGTGCAAAGGTGTTAAAGCCTTTGTGCCCGCTTTTTTGAGTGTTTTAACAAAACAAATACATAAAATTTCTTTATAATGGATATTTCCTTGTACTTAAAGTCGAAGGGTCATATAATACTATAGAACTTTAATAATGTTAGAGCGGTCGGACAAGTAGAAGTGATGGAGGAAAACATGAAACGCGATAATTATGAGGTGCTTGGTGTCGAGCGGTCAGCCGGTGAACAGGAAATAAAAAAAGCGTATCGGAAGTTAGCTCGTCAGTATCATCCCGATGTAAACCCAGGAGATAAGGCTTCTGAAGAAAAATTTAAAGAAGTTGCGGATGCGTATGATGTTTTGAGTGATCCGGAGAAAAGAGCGCGTTATGACCAATTTGGTCATGCCGGAAACGATCCCCAACAAGGCGGTGGATTTGGAGATGCCGGGGGCTTCGGTGACATTTTTGATATGTTTTTTGGCGGTGGTGGCGGGCAACGACGCGGTGGTCCTCAACGGGGCGCTGATCTGCGCTATGCTATGCCGTTGACCTTTGAAGAAGCGGTGTTTGGTGTGGAAAAGGAAATCCAGATTCCGCGAGACGAAACCTGTACGGATTGTCAGGGTTCTGGGGCAGCCCCCGGAACGCATCCGACGACGTGTTCCCAGTGTCATGGAAGCGGTCAAGTTAAAGTGACCCAGCGCACGCCCTTTGGTCAAATTCAAACCGCTCGAACCTGTCCGACGTGTCATGGGGAAGGGCGCATGGTTAGTAGTCCTTGCTCAACTTGCAATGGACAAGGGAAAGTTCGTAAGATTAGAACGATCAAGATTAGTGTTCCACAAGGTTCAGAGGACGGTTTAAACCTAAGGCTAAGTGGAGATGGCGAATCTGGGGCTAAAGGGGGTCCTGCAGGAGACCTTTATATCGTTTTGCAGGTTAAACAGCATAAGTTCTTTGAACGTGATGGCAATGACGTTTATTGTGAAGTGCCAATTACCTTCGTTCAGGCGGCCTTGGGCGCAGAAATCGACGTTCCGACTTTAGATGGGGTCGTTAAGATGAAAATTCCTGAAGGGACACAAACGGCTACTGTTTTTCGGCTGAAAGGGCACGGTGTACCGCATCGCCGAGGGAGCGGTCGTGGAGATCAGCATGTACGGGCTGTTTTGACAACGCCGACTAAGCTGAACGAAAAGCAAAAGAAACTTTTGCGTGAGTTCGGTGAAGTGACACCTGAACATCAACAAATGGGCAAAAAATCATTGTTTGAAAAGTTCAAAGAAAACCTCCGCGATGCGATGGGGTAAAAAGGAGTATAATCAATGGATTGGCGTGAAGTGGCGGTAACAGTTTCATCTGAGGGAGAGGAAACTGTTGCCGATCTTTTTTATGAATTAGGGTGTACCGGTGTCAGTATAGAAGATCCGGAGCTGCTACATAGTTATATAGAATCAGGTGAGTGGGATTACCATGCTTTTGGAGAGGTGGAACTCACAGGAACCTCAGTGGTAAAGGGTTACTTCCCGGAAGATGAAGAGCTAGCGGATAAACTTGAGAAGCTTGATTTGGGAATTCGTGGACTATTACAACGCTTTCCGGATTGGGTGGTTCAGGCCAAAGGTATCTCGTTGCAGGAAGAAGAATGGGCAACAGCTTGGAAGGCCTATTTTAAGCCGATCCGTATTGGAAAAAATTTCCTGATCAAGCCAACGTGGGAACAAGTAGATCTTGTTGCCGGAGATATCGTACTTGAGCTCGATCCAGGTATGGCCTTTGGTACGGGAACCCATCCCACGACTACGTTATGCTTAAAAACTCTGGAACAAATTGTTAAGCCTGGACAAACTGTATTCGACTTAGGGACAGGGTCTGGGATTCTCGCGATCGCAGCAGCTAAACTTGGCGCCAAAGTGGACGCTGTTGATCTTGATTCTGTGGCGATAAAGGTTGCCCAGGAAAATGTCGACCTAAATCGAGTGAATGATAGGGTTCGAGTTTTACGTGGTGATTTAGGAACCGTGCTGGTAGGTCAGGCGGATGTCGTGATTGCTAATATTATTGCGGATGTTATTTTAATACTACTTCCAGATTTAAAACGTATATTACGCCCAGCGGGGGAATTTCTGGCCTCTGGGATTATCGAACATCGAGCAGAAGAGGTGGAAGTAGGGCTTAAAGCTACCGGATTTAAGATTGTGGAACGCGTTGAAGATTCCGGTTGGATTTTATTTCGAGCGAGGTGGGACAACTGTGAATCGATTTAAAATTACGGAGCTTGGTAAAGAAGTCTTTTGGTTGCGTGATTCGGAACGTGATCACCTCGCCCGGGTACTAAGACTTAAACCTGGAGATTTGGTGGTCGGTTTTGATAATACAGGCATGGAATATACTAGTGTCATCCGTAAGATTGAGGATAAGAGCGTGACTTGTCAGATTCTCAGTACGGACCATCCTGATGTGGAGGCCCATACCTCAGTTTATATTGTGGCAGGGCTTTCAAAAGGGGAAAAAATGGAATGGGTGATCCAGAAAGGGACTGAACTGGGCATGGAAGGGCTGATTCCTTTGCGAGCCAAACGGTCTGTGATGCAGCTGGAAGGAAGTAAGGCACAGGAACGGGTCGTTCGTTGGCAAAAAATCGCTTCAGAAGCCGCGAAACAATCTCATAGAGTTCAGGAACCAAAAATATTAGAAGTCAGCGCTTGGAAGGATCTAGCGGAGCGACTGCCAGAGAACACCCAGTGGCTGATTCCTTACGAAGAGGAAAAGACCCAGCGTTTAGTCTCCGTGCTTGATACGCTGGATCCCCAACGTCCTATTGCGATACTTATTGGCCCTGAGGGGGGCTTTGACGAGACTGAAGTTTCTATGGCCCAAGAAAAGCTTGGGGCAAAGAGCGTCTCGTTAGGGCCGCGAATTTTGCGGACGGAAACAGCGGCTTTGGCCACTTTGACGATGGTTTTAGCGCATTATGGGGATCTAGGCTAGGGGACTTGTATGACACAGCGCTCGGTCTTACGACGCAGAGCAAACTAACCGTTCAAGCTCCCGGCTTTGGGGAGCGGGGTTCCCGCCAAAGCGCCATCCTTGGCGCGTTGGCGGCAGTGCACATCCGCTGGCCATGGATGGCCGAGTGTCCCTGTAGCCAAGGATGGCGAGAAGGGACCTTGTGCACTGCCCCGTGTCTGGGGTCGGTCGCTTGAACGGAAGTTTGCTAGGCTGCTTACGTAAAGACGTCGCGCTCGTGTCACACTGCGTCCCGGGCTTGGGTCGGGGGGACTGAAAGTTTGGGGAGACGGCACATTTCATGTGCACCGTCTGCATGCAAGTGGGGACGGTTCTTCGTTACATTATAGGTTCAATGGGTTGATGGCACATTTCCTGTGTAACAGGCTTGTCTTGTCTATAGGGTCGCAAGATAAATGAGCCGCGAAAAGAGGTGGAGGTATATGCCTTTAAAAGTTAAACAGGTCAAAGCGAATTTGGCCATATCCGCTATTCCAAATACGATGTTCGAAGCACAAACTACAGATTTTAAAGCACGAACCACATACCACGATCCACGGAACGAACATCCGAGCGTTTGTTTCGTCACACTGGGTTGTAAAGTGAACCAAACTGAAAGCGAAGCGATAGCGCAGCTTTTTCGGGAGGCAAAGTATCAGGTGGTTGGTGCCTCAGAAGAGGCGGATGTTGTTGTTGTGAATACTTGTACCGTGACGAATACAGGAGATGGTAAATCTCGCCGAGTTATTCGCCGAATGATTAGGCAACATCCGGAGAGCATTGTTGTGGTCATGGGATGTTACGCACAAACCTCATCGGGAGAGGTCTTGGGTATTGAAGGCGTTGATCTCGTACTTGGGACTCAGGATCGAATGAAGATTATAGAGCGGATTGAGCAAGTTAAAGTCGAGCAAAAACCTCAGAATGCAGTGCACGAGATTTGGGCGGCGGAGGAGTTTGAAGAACTTCCACAACTCAGCGAGGAGCATCGGACACGAGCATTTCTCAAGATTCAGGAAGGGTGTAATCAATTCTGCACCTACTGCATCATTCCTTATGCGCGTGGTTCATCGCGGAGTCGTCTTCCCGAGAACGCTCTAGCAGAGGCTCGTCGCTTGGTTGAGGCGGGATATCCTGAAATTGTTCTGACTGGAATTCATACAGGGTATTATGGCCGGGATTTAGGGGAAGAATGGAACTTAGCCCGTCTGGTGCGAGAGTTGGTCAAGATTTCTGGACTACAGCGTCTGCGCCTGAGTTCGATTGAACCGATGGAATATACGCCGGAGTTGATCGAGAGCATTGTCTCGTCTGATAAGGTCTGTCCCCATTTACATATGCCTTTACAGAGTGGAAGTGACCGGATACTGGCTCGAATGAATCGTCCCTATACTTTGAACGAATACCGAGACCTGCTTGAGAGGCTTCGTCAGCGAATTCCCAATCTTGCCGTTACGACGGACATCATTGTTGGTTTTCCAGGAGAAACAGAAGAAGATCAGGCATCTACTTTAGATTTTGTGAGGTCTTGTGACTTTTCTGGAATTAACATATTTCCTTATTCGAAACGGAAAGGAACCCCTGCAGCCGACTATCCGGATCAAGTTTTGAAGAAACTAAAAGAACAACGGGTAAAGGAGCTTTTGGCGGTTGCTCGAAATAGCCAGGAAGCATTTGTTCGTCGTTTTATCGGGAAACCCGTGGAAGTACTGATCGAATGGATCGACCCCAAAGGTTGCGCTTTAGGACATACACCACATTATATTCAGGTGCAAATGCCTTCTTGTGAGGATGGAAAGCTCCGGGTTTCCCGGCAGCTGGTGACAGTTGTTTTAAAAGAGGAACATGTGGGGATGGTGTGAGTTAAATATAAGGGAGGAAATAAAAATGTACATGTCAGACTGTATTTTTTGTCAAATTGCCCTGCGAGAAATTCCCAGTGAAATCGTTTATGAGGATGATGAGATAATCGCTTTTAAAGATAATCAACCGTTGGCACCTGTGCACTTGCTCGTAATTCCTAAGAGCCATTTGCGTAGTTTAAATGATGTTACATCGGAACACGAACCCTTAATTGGTCGTCTTCTCGGTGTGATCCGTCGATTGGCCAGTGAGTTTGGAGTGGCAGAGTCTGGTTATAGAGTGGTCACGAATACTGGAACAGACGGCGGGCAAGTCGTTGGGCACCTTCATTTTCATTTGCTGGGGGGACAGGCCCTTAATGCTACGATTGGCTGATTCCGGCGATAATAGAGCAACATGGCCTGTTCGACCTCTAAAGTGAACTTGACGCAACTAACTTCATCCGGTATAATAATAATGGTATAATTGTGATGATGATCCAGTGGAGGGAGGGATAAGACAATGAGTGAAGTCAAAGTTGGTAAAAACGAATCCCTTGATGCCGCACTCCGCCGGTTCAAGCGTACTTGTCAAAAGGCAGGGGTTA
>JARLHU010000160.1 GCA_031292095.1 Desulfosporosinus sp. | reverse complement strand
CGGCCGGAATTCATTAGTGCCACTACCCACAAGGGTGTCACAATTTACTCATTTACTGCTTACTGGTTGAACGCATACATAGGTGCTCAACGAGTTCTGTAACTATGAGAACGATGAGACTTGGCCACAACTAATTCATTAAAAGGGACAGGATGGTACGCGCCATCCTGTCCCTTATTGATAACACATGTTCTCAGACTTCTGCATATTTTAGATTTTATTGCCCTGGTCAAGAGGTACAGTGTCCATTTGCGATTTGGTCATACCAACCTTAACTCCGGCTTCAAAACCCAATGCTTTGAATGGCAATCTTGTAACGGTAACCGAACCAAAATAAACCAATAGCACGACGGCTTTTCCCCTTGCATAATGTAAGTTAACTTGCAAATTCGATCTTTCAAGGGGGAAGCTCTGATGCACATAATTTCTGCATTAGCATTAGGTATTGCTGCAAATCTAGACAACTTTGGCGTCGGTGTTAGTTACGGAGTTCAAAAAATTCGTATTCCTTTCCTTTCGAACTTCCTTATTGCATTATTATCTGGGGTTATTACGTTCGTGTCTGTTTTAACTGGCCATCTACTTGGTCAATTTATTACGGTAGCTAATGTGCTTGGGGCGTTAATGATAGTTGCCATAGGGTTTTGGGTTGGTTTACATAAGTCTACATCAGACAATAATTTGCCAGCGGCCGTTCCAGTCATGAAAACTTACTCTGTTGCAATCAAGCCTCTAAGTTGCATTGTCAAAATCATTAAAAGCCCGTCCCTCGCCGATTTAGATGCCAACAATATCATATCAACCAAAGAAGCTATGGCTTTAGGATTAACCCTATCATTTAACTGTATTGCCACTGGAGTTGGTGCTGGACTTACTGGTCTTGCACCTCTCCCCCTATCGATTTCGGTTTTTCTCTTTAGTATGGTCACCATTAGTTCTGGATATTGGACTGGTTGGAAAACTGCTTCAAACCGCCTTGAACGCTGGTCTCAACTATTTTCAGGAGTTTTACTGATTCTTATAGGAATTTACGAATTGTTAAATTAGTTGTAATAATAAGCCTGTTTCCAGTAGCAATTGGAAACAGGCTTATTATTGAGTCGTAGGACTTAAGTCCTTTTTTCTACGTCAACGGTATGAGAATATTATTTAGAAAGCCAACTATTGTTTTTGGATGGACCTGCATTTTCTTAAATGTAGTTTATTCTCAGCTTATTTTAAGCTATGGTAAGTATTATTTGTATAATACGTTAGGGAATTTCGACATTATTAAGTAGCTATATGATCTTGACCCAACTGTCAAAGAAATTTTTAGTAAAGGAGATACGTTGTGAACGATGATAAGAACATCAGAAAGGTCATATTAAGGGAAATGTGGTCGATCCCGGAAATGAGTATTCGCTTTCTTGAGGAGAAAGCGAAATGATCCGTAAGCGTTTAGGCCCATTGGGGTTAGCAATCGTGCTCTTTTTTCTGAGTATCCTTGCTGTCGGACCGCTCACCCAATGGTGGGGAAGCCTCTATATTAAACCAGGAGTAATCGAAACAGCGAGTGAAAACCTAATTCCTACTCTTTTTCAGGGAACCCTATTACAAAGTATGGCCTTGAAAGATCCGACCCTAGTACCAATGTATGGATCGTCTGAATTTGGGGGCGGAGGCCCCTATAATCCGACTAAACTTTTTGCCGGTAAACCGACTGATTGGACCCCTTATTTAATAGGGCATGCAGGTTCTTTAGATCTCATTCAGACGCTCTACGCCGGAGCCCAAGATTTAAAGGGCAAGAAAATCGTCCTTTCTTTATCGCCACAATGGTTTAACAACGGAGGGATTGCCCAAAATACATTCGCTGCGAATTTTTCAGCCTTACAAGCATATAAGCTGCTGTTTAATCCCTCTTTGACAATTCAAACAAAAACAGCTTTATCGGAACGCCTAAGCCAATTTAATGAAGTCAAGCATTCCTATCCGATATTAGAAGGGTTGCTTAAATATTATGGTCGCTCTGATCCGGAATCTCGTCTTATGGAAGCGTTCTACTGGCCTATCGCTAGAGTAGAAATGGCATCTTTAGAAATTCAAGATACCTTAAAGACGATTAAAGTCATTCAAAAGTTATCGGCGCAGGAAATTGCCAAGAATGCGAGCGACAAATCTTGGAAAACTCTGCCTGATTGGTCAAAAATGCAGGAAATAGCCACTGCTGATGTTGGGAAAAATGAGAATAATAACTCTTTTGGCGTTAACAACGGTTTTTATAAAAAAAATATCCCTAACTTAAATAAGTTAAAGAATTCCTTAGTTAAAGGGAGGTTGTACCCTTCGCCGGAATATTCAGATCTTAATCTTTTGATGCGTGTTTTAAAGGACGAAGGGGCTGACCCCATATTTTTAATTCAGCCTGTTAATGGTTCTTGGTATGATTTTACTGGTTTCCCTAAACAACAGCGCCAGAAGTATTATAGCCAGGTTCGTGAGATGGCTGACCACTACGGGGATGCCTTGGCCGATTTTTCCGGTCATGAATATGACAAATATTTCATGAATGATCCGTCACACCCTAGTGAGAAAGGATGGCTCGAAATCGATGAAACTTTGGATAAGTTCGTTCATCAAAAATCCTAAGACTATCTGGGCCACCCGAGTGCTTTATTAACAGTTCTGGGGAGAAGGAAAAGCCTGGGATATGCTGGCAATATTTTTCACCTTGCAGTTTACCTGCTTTGGCCTGTTGATTTTTTCCGGGCATGTTTTGTAGAAAAACGAGTATTTTTTCGACTGTTGGTTCCATTCACGAGAGACTCATCCAATATATATGATAAACTTAACCATATTAAGTGCGCTATTTTAAGGATGTGAAAAAAATATGGAGTCTTTTTTGTTCCGCATTTTAGTCGTTGATGACGAACCTTCTATCCGGCAAATGTTAGAGTTAGGCTTACGTAAAGAGGGCTATCTTCTCAAAACAGCCGCTAATGGTCAACTTGCTTTAGACCTTATTCCCGAATTCTCTCCTCATCTTATTATTTTAGATTTGATGATGCCTATCATGGATGGATATGATTTATGTCAAGCAATTCCTGAGATCTCACAAGCTCCCATGATTATGTTGACAGCTAAAAATACTGCTACGGACATTGTGAAGGGATTAAGGCAAGGAGCCAACGATTATTTGACCAAACCTTTTCATTTTGAAGAACTTCTCGCCAGAATTGAGGTCCAATTGCGCAACCGTTACCCTGACCTGACAGGTCAATATAATATAGGTTCCTTTTGTCTGGACGAAGCACACCATTCCATTGCTTTTAACGGTTGCTCTCTTCCCCTATCACCTACTGAGTATAAACTTTTATCCTACTTGCTTTGGAACCCCAACCGCGTACTTAGCAAAAGTTCAATTTTAAACCACGTTTGGGGTTATGACTTTGAGGGAGATGACAATATTGTCGAAGTATATATCCGTTATCTTCGTGACAAACTTGGTGACAAAGAACATCTTTGGATCCAAACCATACGTGGTGCGGGTTATCGTCTAGTCCCTTCACAAAACAGCAAATGATCCAGAGAAAGCAAAAATGTCAATCGAAAGACTGTAGGTGTTATGATGACGGAAACCAGCATTAAAGCACATTGGAAGAATTCCCTCACCTCTAAATTATTGGTAAGATTCTGGTTGAGCCTTATACTCTTTTCCCTAATCATGGGGGGAATCCAGTACCAATCTTTGCATCAGTTTTTGTTCAAAGGAGAAACACAGGACTTACAGGCCCAAATAGGTTTATTTGAGGCTAATCAGCTAAAAATCTGGTTTAACCATAAACAGCCATTTCCCAGTGATTGGCCTGGCCTTAGCCCTGGTGTTATCGTTGGTTTTTTTTCACCGGATAAAGAATTTGAGGCTATTTTCAGCCGCGAGGCAGTTAAGACAAAAAATGCCTTTGGAGTAGAAAAATCGTTTTTCATGAATCAAGTCCGAACAAACAAGCTTCGTACAAACGCAATTTTAACCACTCCAAAGGGACTTCATTACTTAGTCATTTCGGAGCCAATATATCTTAACCAAGAAACAGTAACTAGTATATCGGCACAAAATCCGAAGCTATCTCCAGACAACACTTTAATAGGCTACGCCGTGCTGGGTGCCCCCTTGACTCAAATTAATAATACTCTCCAACACCAGTTTCAGGTTTTTCTCGTTAGCACCTTGTTAATCCTGATTGTTGGCGGCCTCTTAACATATTATATTTTAAGAAAACCCCTCAAGCCATTAGCACGCATGTCCGAAATCTCCAGCAAGATAGCTGCTGGAGATTTCGCCTTACGCATTCCCGAAGAACCATCAGCCTCAGAAATTGCGCATTTGCGTTTTGTCTTAAACCTTATGTTGGAAACTCTTAATAGATCTTTGGCAACAGCGACCGAGGCCCAAGAACAAATGTCGAGATTTATAGCGGATGCATCCCACGAATTAAGGACTCCTCTAACCTCTATCCGCGGATTCTTAGAAATCCTATTGCGCAGTCCTGAAACAGACCCAGAAACCTTAACTGCAGCATACGCAACGATGCTTACTGAAACAGAAAGATTAATTCACCTTACAGAAGATTTACTAACCCTCAATCGTCTAACTAAACGAACAGCCGAGGAGCTACAAGACAAGCCGGAAACACCAGTGCAAAGTATTCTTCCGGAACTCTTACCACTGCTTAATTCATTATTAGCATACCGTACATTGGATATACACGCTGAAGAATTATCCCTACCGGTTGAATCTGGAGAACTTAAGCAAATCATCTATAACCTGATTCATAATGCCATTCAACATACACCTGTAAACGGAAAGATTACTTTAAAAACTGGTACAGCCAATGATGAGAAATACCTTAGTGTCACGGATAACGGGGAAGGAATCTCCTCTAAAGATCTTCCGTATGTTTTCGAGCGTTTTTACCGTGGCAGCCGCTCCAGAGAAAGAAGGTCCGGCAGTGGCGCCGGATTAGGATTATCTATTGTTTGGGAAATAGTAAACTTACGGGGTGGAAGGATTGATGTAAAAAGCGAACTGGGTGTAGGCACAACTTTCTATGTTTATTTTTTAAACAATTTTGTAAATAACGTGTAGCTGCACTCCATGCAAAAGTAAAAAGAGCACCGTCATTCCAATTAAAGAAGACGGTGCAGGCTTCTCCTAAAATTAGACTGCTGGGACCGGTGGTGTAACACTACCACCCAAATCCGTCAGTACCGTTGTAACGTCCGATACTAGCTGTGTTCTAATGGTAATTTGATTATTTAAATCGGTGATTATGTTTTGCAAGCCTGTAGTAATACCAGTCGCATTTTTATTCTGGCGATCTAATTGCAACTGAATTGTATCTTTTTCCAGGGCAAACCTATCAGTAAGCGCCGTCGTGTAGTCTGTTACAAATTTAATCTGATCTTGTTTTGCAGCCAACAGAGCGATATAGTTCTTTTGAGCCCAATCAGTTTTACGTTGCGCTGCATTACTTTGTCTTAAGCTGGTTAACTGATCGCCTAACCCTTTGTCAGTTTGGCGCAGTTGCTTGATCTGAGACCAATATTGAGCATTGGTAGCGGTCGATCCAGTAGGAGTATCAGCCATAGCAGGCAAGGCAGAGAATAAACAGGTACCTATAACCAATCCGCAGGTCAATAAAACTTTTAAATTACGCATTAAACATCTTCCTTTCTTTTGAGCAACTCCAACCAGCTGCCTTTAACATAGTCTAACATGATAAACTGAGAGATTCCTGAGAAGAACGTAGGACTTAAGTCTCGTTTATGTCTGTCTGACCATGATTTGATTATTTTAGGTGTAGGGTTAATTAACGGGGATGAAGAAAACCCTTCACTATCAAAATCGTTGCTTATTAGGTATAACCTAAAATCCCGCATTTTTTTATACCTACAAGGAAAAACACTGTAAATACGCCTTGGGGAATTCTGAACGGGGAACCACAGATTACACATGAAAAGAACGATAAGAGAAACCACAGATTAACACAGATTTCACAGATT
>JARLHU010000159.1 GCA_031292095.1 Desulfosporosinus sp. | reverse complement strand
TTAGCAATTGAGTTGGCTGAAAAAGGGATTCCGTTTCAAAAAGAAGTTTCGATTGGAATAAATTACAAAGGCAAAGAACTGAATTGTACATACAGAGCAGACTATATTTGTTATAACGAGGTTCTTGTTGAGCTAAAGTCCGTTTCGAAGATGGGAGTCAATGAAGAGGCACAAATTGTAAATCATCTGAAAGCCACAGGGTTAAAACGAGGCCTTTTAATCAACTTTGGCGATCATCAATTGAGTTACAAGCGATTTGTAGTTTAGAGCCAAAATATATTTATTCTGTGTTAATCTGTGTAATCTGTGGTTGATTAACTAAGTACCTGAATAGTCACAAAAATAATGATTCGCAATTCAATCTAAACAAATACGCCGGAATTTTGCCAAGAAAAATCCGTCCATCCCATGGCGATGCGGCAAAAGCTGAAGCATCCCTTTACTCGCTTGTTGCCTATCTCTCGAATCCACCAGAGGAAAGGGCAAATCCTCCACTAGGTTGACTGGTTCAAATTCCGGATGCACCGCACGAAACGTCTTGACCAGTTCAAAATTTTCTTCCGGTTCAATTGTACAAGTAGAGTAGATTAAATCCCCCCCGACTTCAACACAAGACGCTGCCCGTTCCAAGATGGCAAGTTGAAGGCGTGGCAAACCCAACAGGTCTTGTTCTTCTTTCTGCCAACGCAGATCCGCTCTCCGTCGCAGAACGCCCAAACCGGAACAAGGAGCGTCGACTAACACGCGCTGTTGTGAGCCAAGTTTTACTCCCGGCAAATCCCGGGCATCACCCAACTGAGCTTGGATGATTGTAATACCCATTCTTAGCGCTAACTGATCAATAAGCTCCAGTTTATGGGCATGGATATCAAACGCTTGGATCTCTCCCTGATCGTGCATCAGCTGGGCCAAATGCGTGGTTTTCCCACCCGGGGCACTACAGGCATCCAATACACTTTGGCCTGGCTTTGGGTCAACCACATGAGCAACAAGTTGGGAACTTTCATCCTGGACCGTAAAAAGCCCCGCCCGGAAGCTCTCTAACCGGTCTAAAGCACCGAAATTTTGGATCCGTAGGCTTTCTGGAATCCGAGTGCCGGGTTCAACAGTAATTCCTTCCTGTATGAGACGATCCATTAAATCTTCACGTGAGATCTTCAGCGTATTCGTCCTGATCCAAGTTTGAGCCGGCTCATTATTGGCTTGGCACAAAACTTCCGTTTCCTCCCTGCCCCAGCGTTTTAACCAACGCTGAATCATCCATTCAGGATGAGAATAGCGCACCGAAAGATAGCGCACTGTTTCACGTTTCGCATCGGGCCAAGGAAAATCCCACGCTTTATCCATAACCTTGCGCAAGACGACATTCACTAACCCCGTAAATTTAGGGTAAAGTTTTGCTAATTCCACACTTTCATTAACCGCAACTGCGTCCGGGACTTTATCCACATAAAGTAGTTGAAAAGCTCCGATGCGCAGAATCGCCCTAACCTCATGAGGAAGTGATGACATCGGCTTGCTTAAATACCTGCGCAAAGCATAATCCAAGGTTAGTCGATGTTTCAGCGCACCATTCACCAATAATGTTACAAATTGACGGTCTCGAGAATCCGCTAACCTACCAATATTCCTCTGTAGCAAGAGATTGGCATACGCCCCTTCTACCTCAACTCGCGTCAAGATCTGGACCGCCATCCCGCGGGCTGTATCTTTAATCATCGCTTCTCCCCCGAGCGATCAGTATGAACCGTGCTAATTGAAGCACAGCAGCCAACGCTGCCGCCACATAAGTTAGAGCAGCCGCATTTAACACAGAGCGTGCACCTCGCACTTCCTCGCTGCGCAGCAAATTTCCCTCCTGTAATAGTGACAAGGCCCTATGACTGGCATTGTATTCCACCGGAAGGGTTATGATCTGAAAAAGAACCGCAAACGCAAAAGCGAAAATTCCTAACTGAAGGAGCCAACCAAAGCTAGGCAGGAAAAGACCGACCAAAATCAACATCGGACCAGCCCCACTGCCAAGGTTAGCGACAGGAACAAAGGACGACCTGAGTTGCATCGGGAAATAACCTGTTGCGTGTTGTAACGCATGTCCCGTTTCATGCGCGGCTACCGCCACAGAAGATAGTGAGGTGCTTTGATAAACCGCTTCACTAAGATTAATGACCCTGGTACGCGGATCGTAATGGTCCGAAAGCCGTCCTCCGATTCGTTCGACCCGAACATCGTATAGACCGTTACTATTCAAGAGCGCCCGTGCAACCTGTGCCCCCGTGAGCCCTGACTGTGAACGGATTTTAGAATATTGTTTGTAAGCCGTGGAAATTTTGAATTGAGCGTATAACGACAATAATATAGCTGGAATTAAGAGCACCATCGTGGGATCCCAAAACAGCATGAGTCGACCTCCTTTTTTCGAGACGCGAAGCTCTTCTCGAGGCACGAGGCTCGAAGCTCGATGTACGAATTGTGAATTCGATTCTGCGAATCGAAGTACGAATTAAACTTCGTGAATTAATCGTTCTGCGAACTTTGTTCACCTTCTATTCGTGCATCGTTCATCGTTCATCGTTCATCGTTCATCATACCTCGTACCTCGAGCATCGTGCCTCGCCGTATTCTTACCCTAATTTTTCTCCTACCTGGCCATGTCGGCCATTGAAGAAATCCTTGGCTGACATAGCGCGTTTCCCTGCTGGTTGGACCTCTCGAAGCTGAAGGACACCATCCCCGGTCTGAACCAACAAACTATCCTCCAATACTTGGAGAATTTGACCCGGATAGAATGGTGCCGTCTTCGAAAACCCCTCCGTCTCTATATCCTTGTCCGTCATTAGAAAAGGAGTACTTCGCCAGATCTTCAGGCTTTCTCCCCGAAAAGTCGTAAACGCTCCCGGCCATGGGTTTAACCCTCGTATTTGATTATGCAGTTCTGTCGCCCGACGTGACCAATCTAAACGTTCGTGTTCACGCTTTAGAAGGGGTGCATAATTTGATGTACCGGTTTGGGGTGTAGCAATTAACCTCCCCATTTCCAACTCATTTAACGTGTCTATCAGGAGTTTCCCTCCTAAAGAGGCTAACTCATCATGAATCTCACCCGTCGTTGCTTCGTTGGAAATTAGGACTTCTTGTTTTAGCAATATATCTCCTGTATCTAAACCGTCATCCATCAGCATGGTAGTCACTCCGGTACAGGTTTCTCCCTTCATGACCGCCCAATGAATCGGTGCAGCCCCACGGTAGGCCGGGAGCAAGGAAGCATGAACATTAATACACCCTTTTGAAGGCAACTGTAAAATTTCCCGAGATAAGATTTGTCCGTAAGCAACAACAATAATGCAATCCGGAGCTAAGATCCGTAGCTGTTGGATTCCCTCAGGCGTTTTTATCCTTTCGGGTTGAAAAACAGATAAACCTAACCCCTCTGCCGCAACTTTTACAGGACTAGGCTTTAAATTTTTCCCTCGCCCAGCCGGCCGATCAGGTTGTGTAAAGACCCCAACAACCTCATGTCCCGCACCCACCAAAGCCCGCAAAGAAGGCACCGCAAAATCCGGTGTACCCATAAAAACTAAACGCATACTCATACCCCTCTAGCTTCGATAAGTCTTCTTAGCAACATCGACAAACAATATTCCTTCAAGGTGGTCAATCTCATGTTGCAAAGCTCGAGCCAACAAACGTTCCGCCTGAAAGTCCAACAGTTGTCCATGACGATTTAGCCCCTGAACACGTACTCTCGCAGCGCGGACTACATCTCCTGTTATATTGGGAATACTAAGGCACCCTTCCTCCGCGCTGTTCGCTCCTTCTTTTTCCAAAATAACAGGATTAATGAGTTCAACCAATACCTCATCCACTTTAACTACAACGACCCGCTTAGAAACCCCAATTTGAGGAGCAGCTAACCCCACCCCATCGGCAGCAAACAAGGTATCCACCATATTATCCAGAAGTTTGATTATAGAGGGATTAACCTCTTTAACCTCTTTTGCCTTTTCACGCAGTACCTCTGCACCTATTTCTACAATCTGATAAACAGCCATTTTTCTTTACTCCTTCCATTTCGTGATCGAAATTCGAAGTTCGTGGTTCGAATTTCGATCAGCCGTATCCTTTATTTTATGTCCTTGGTGGATAAACTTTCTTGGAATATTTTATACCAGTCAGAAAGTATAAGTGAGTCAGCCGCATTTTCATTAACCATTCCCAAGTCTTTGACTTCCGGCTTCTAGCCTCAGACTCCTGACCTCTGTGTCATGTCAGTGGATCGACTTCGATATTTAAAATAATACCACTACTGGCTGGACTTTTAAAAAACTGTTGAACCCCTTGATGCAAGAACGCCCTAAGCAAATCCAGACGTATTCCTTTGACGGATATTTGCCATCTCCATTGGTTCTTGAGTCTTGATAAAACAGCCGGTGCGGGCCCCAGAATATCCATTTCAGTATTTCCAAATTTAGGTCCTTGCATTCCTTGCCGCAAATATGCCCCCAAATCGTTGGCCCCTGTTATGACCCGATCCTCTTTTTCATGAAGTAGAAGGACACGAATAATATGAGTGTACGGCGGATACTTTCGTTCTTTGCGATAACGAATCTCTTCCCAGAAAAACCCTTGAAAATCATGGTGTGCAGCCCTCAAAATGGCACCATCTGTCGGAGAATAGGTCTGAATCACAACTTCCCCAGGTTTGACGCTCCGACCAGCCCGGCCTGCAACCTGGGTTAAGAGTTGGAAGGTCCGTTCTCTGGCCCGGAAATCCGGCATATTGAGGGTTTGGTCTGCAGCAATAACCCCAACCAACGTGACATTTGGGAAGTCCAGTCCTTTGGCCATCATTTGCGTCCCTACTAAGATAGAGGCTTCCTGAAGACGAAAACTTTCCAAGATCGTTTGATGGGCTTGACTGGACCGGGTCGTATCAAAGTCCATGCGTAGAATGGGAACCCCCGGCAATAGACCCTGTAACTCCTCTTCCACACGCTGCGTTCCCTGCCCAAAGAACCGAATATACCGACTGCCACATTTCGGGCATGATAAAGGCGGTAGCTCTTTGTGGTTACAATAATGACAGCGCATAGCCTGACCTTGCGTATGATAAGTCAGGGCTATATCGCAATTGGGACAACTGACCACATAGCCACATTCCCTGCATACCACAAAGGTGGAATGCCCTCTGCGGTTCAGAAAAAGCATCGTTTGCTCGCCCCGCTCTATCCTTTCCCGTAGCTTTCGTTGCAGCACAAGGGAAAACATGCTGCGGTTTCCCTGCATAAGCTCCTCCCTCATATCCACAATTTCAACCGGCGGAAGGACACTGTTTCCGATTCGCCTAGTCATCGTTAGCAAGCGAATTTTGCCGGATTGTGCTGCCGCATAAGCTTCTAAGGAAGGCGTTGCACTCCCAAGCAAGACGACACCCCTTAACTGTTCCATACGTTTACGGGCGACATCCCGTGCATGGTATTTTGGGTTCTCAGCTTGTTTATACGCGCCATCATGCTCCTCATCCAAAATGATAAGCCTTAGATTCAATAAAGGGGCAAACACTGCCGACCGAGCCCCAATGACAATCCGCTTATGACCTGCCAAAATATCCTCCCAGGCTTGCATTTTTTCCCTCGGTCGTAAACCTGAGTGCAAGATGATAACTTGCTCGCCAAATTGGTTTTCAAAATAACGAGCAACTTGAGACGTCAAAGAAATTTCCGGCACAAGAAGAATCGCATCTCCGCCTTGAGCCAATAACTGCGTTATCAATTCACGATATACATCCGTTTTTCCGCTACCCGTAACACCGTGCAATAAAACGGTTTGAGGTGAACCTTCCGCTAGAGCAGCTAAAACGCTTCTCACTGCCGTAGTTTGTTCTCCGGTTAGTTTATAGGTCCGTCCCGAAGAAAGCTCGCAGTCATTGGGCCCATCATCCAGGTTAGGAGATGCTTCTTCTAAAGAACCTTCAGTCAGAGCGACTTTCTTTGCGGCTCTTGCTCCTTTAGAAACAAAGCGGTTTTCTTTGCGTGCCCATCCTTGTTGAAGGAGTTTGGCAAGCGTGACCTCCGAGATGTCCGCCCGCTTTAAGAAGATCTTAAGAGGAATCGCTTTACTCCGCGCCCGGTCAAGCACTGTAAGCGCTCGAAAGGCATCCACATCTAGCCACTGCAAAGTCTGAACATCTGAATCCTTAATGGATGCTCTGAGTTTCACCCACTCTTCTACTTTTCCGTTGAGAAGTGGCCAAACCGTATGTAAGCATTGCGCCACTGAGCAGATAGTCGTTTGAGCTAACCAATGGGCGAGTTCAATCAGATCCGTTGGAACAAGACTATTCTCATCGACTATTTCTAAAATAGCCTTCAGACTTATTAACGCCAACTCGTCTGGCAAATCATTCGTGACATTTACAACAAGCCCCTGAACCTTGCGATTTTGGAGTAAGACGAGAACTCGCATTCCTACCATCAAATTTAGATACTCAGGAATAAGATAATGATAACTTTGATCTAGGCGCCGATTTGCTACATCAACCAATACTTCAGCATAGCGAAACATGACGACGCCTCCTTATTGGACAAAATTTTTCCTCAATAAAAGAGTGCTAAATTTTATATTTAAAAGAGATTAAATTAAAATATAGCGCCCGCCCTATATTTTATCATATTCCTTCCAACATATATAATCAAAGATAGGTGATCTTTTTTAATCTCTTGTCAAAATACAATTAATTATGATATGATTTATTTAAATAAAAATCTTTGTACCTTTAAATTAGTCCCGTGAGACTAAGAAGGGAATGGCGAACCATGAGTTAACATGGGTTACCTCTTTCTTGCTTGCGGGCAGGGAAGAGGTTTTTGGTTTAGAAAGAGGAGGTAACTATGTCTAGCGAAGTTCAAATCCACGAAAGACTACCCCTTACCCAAGCGATCCCTCTTGGTTTACAACACGTCTTTGCCATGTTTGGCGCTACTGTTCTTGTCCCATTTTTGACCGGTCTCAGCCCGTCAATAGCACTCCTTTCTTCCGGAATTGGCACCATTATATTCCTTCTGTTAACGAAAAGTCGCATTCCCGCTTATCTTGGTTCATCGTTTGCCTACATAGCAACCTTAGCCTTGTATGTTAAGACGAATCATAATCCTACCGCAGTTATGGGCGGTGCCTTAGCCGTTGGGGCCGTATATATCATCATCTATCTTCTCATGGCCGCCTTTGGCACTCGCTGGATCCATAAGATTGTCCCCCCGATCGTCGCCGGGCCGGTCGTCGCAATCATCGGATTAAGCCTGACCTCAACAGCAATAGGCATGGCCTCTCAAAATTGGCCCATTGCCGCCTTCACGTTAGCTGTCGCAGCCTTACTCTCAGTGTATGCCAAAGGCTTCTTAAAGATCATCCCTATCCTTATAGCCATCATCGCCGGATATATTCTCGCCTCCATTATGGGCCTTGTTGACTTCAAGCCGATCTTTGCGTCCGTATCTTCCTTTAAGAATCTTATTGTCTTCCCGATCGACCTGAAAAATTACCAGCCGCCCAGCTTTGATAAATATGCGATTTTAGCTATGGCTCCTCTCGCACTAGTAACGATCATCGAGGATCTAGGCCACATGATTGTGCTAGGAAATATCACCCATTCTGACCCGATTGAAAACCCTGGATTTCATCGCGTCCTGCTTGGTAATGGCCTAGCCACTGTTTTGGCTAGTTTTCTCGGTGGACCTCCGGTAACCACCTATGGTGAAAACATTGGTGTACTTGCTGTGACAAAGGTCTATAGCACCTTCAACATCTGGATGGCCGCAATCATTGCAATTATACTAAGTTTAATAAACCCCTTACAAGCAACAATTATGTCCATTCCCTCAGCCGTTATGGGTGGAGTCACCATCCTCCTCTTCGGGATGATCGGCACAGCAGGTATACGCACTCTTATCGAAGCTAAAGTAGATTTTTCCGAAACGAAAAACCTCATCATTTCTTCCGTAATCTTCGCTCTCGGTATTGGGTTACCCGACCACGGCGTAGCCTGGGCAACTATCGTTGGAATTACTTTAAACCTTGTTCTAAAGGGTCAACCCGAAAACGTTAAAAAAGTTGAAACGAATGTTGGCGTTGGCCTACGGGTTGCCGAAAAACCTTCAGGCCCAGCGAAACAGGGCAAAGCAAAGAGCAAACCCAAAGGCAAGTAAAGATAACAAATAAAGCAAGAGGCTCTTGAAGTTGACAAGAGCCTCTTGCTTTATTTCTCTCGCAATTAGGGACGAATCACGCATCACGCATCAAGATTTAATGAAGATGATTACTAGTACACTCTTCTTTAATTAATTTCAGCAACCGTTTTTCAGATAGTTCTAGAGCATCCTTGACTGAATGACCAACTCCGAAATATCTTGTTACATACGCATCTGCAAGTATATTAAAGGCTGCTTGATTAATATTTCCTGTAATTACAGCCTCACAATTATGCTCTAAAACTTTATGAGCAAGATTTTCTTCGAGTGATGTCCCTGCTAACTCATCTCTGTTGATAACCTTAACGGTTAAATCGTCCATGTTAACAATTAACATATATGAGCATAATTCGAATCTATCCGATACCTGACTTTCCAAACTGTTGCCATCAGCCGCCACTGCAATATTCATTATTTCCCTCCAGTAATTTTTTAATAGCAATGGAACGTGTGCGAACGTGCTAAGACACTTCCTCCCTACCTTACGGGCAAATTAAGCTTCTGCATCGCCTTCTCCATAATATCCTGATCCTGGACTCGAATGACTACTTGAGCCTGTTCATGCTCTTTTTCTACAAAGGCATACATGTACTCCACTACCACGTCTTGTTTAACGAGCTGATTAAGCATTTCAGCCAGTCCACCAGCGCGATCAGGAACCTTGAGTACCCAGACCTTTGTTAAGGAAACTACGACTTTTTGGGCACGTAGTTTTTCCGTTGTTGCTTCAGGTTCATCCACAATAATTCGCAACACCCCATAATCCTTGGTATCCGCCAATGACAGGGCTCGCAAATTTACCTTTAGTTCAGCGAGGAGACTTATTACCTCGGCCAACCGTCCTTTAGCATTCTCCAGAAAAATAGATAATTGCAACATAATTTTTAACCCTCCCTATTTGCGTTTATCGATAACCCGAATGGCCTTTCCTTCACTCCGCGGTATACTCTTGGGTTCTACCAGCCGAACGCGGACCGTGATACCGAGGATTTCTTTAATTCTTTGCTTTAGCCGTTCTTGTTGCTCTTCCAATTCTCTTACTTCGTCAAAGAAACTTGTTTCATTGACTTCGACCTGGACTTCGAGTTGATCCAAATTCCCTGAGCGATAAACAACCAGCAGATAATGCGGTTCAAACTCTCCCAAGGATAAAATTGCCTCCTCAACTTGACTGGGAAAGACATTAACCCCTCGAATGATTATCATATCGTCTACTCGAGCCGTGACTCGTTCCATAGTCCAGCCGACGTGCCCACAGGAACATGTACCATAATGTAAGGTAGTCAAGTCTTTAGTACGGTAGCGTATCACAGGAAAGGCCTCTTTATCCAGACTGGTAATAACTAGCTCCCCTTGGACTCCAACAGGTAACGGATTTCCTTCACTATCCAAAATTTCCGGATAAAAATGTTCGTCTATATGTAACCCTTGGTGAGCTGGACATTCCAAAGCAACACCTGGTCCCATGGTTTCGCTAAGTCCATAGATATCGAAGGCTTTGATACCCAAGCGCACTTCGATTTGTTCTCTCATTCCTTCTGTCCAAGGCTCTGCCCCAAAGATCCCAATTTTCAGCTTTAATTCATCGCGGGCGATCCCCGATTCTTCGAGACTTTCCGCGAGATATAAGGCATAAGATGGAGTGCAGTCTAACACAGTTGTTCCGAAATCTCGCATAAGCATGAGTTGACGGGCCGTATTTCCACCAGATATAGGAACGACTACAGCGCCAAGTTCCTCACAACCATAGTGTAGTCCCATCCCCCCGGTAAACAAGCCATATCCATAGGCGATTTGAACGACATCTTGCTTGGTTACACCAGCCCTCTCTAGTTCACCTGCCACGATCTTTGCCCAAAGCTCAATGTCTTTGCGAGTATACCCCACAACCGTAGGTTTACCCGTTGTTCCTGAAGAGGCGTGTAGACGGACAATGTTTTCCATAGGTTCAGCAAAAAGCCCAAACGGATAATTTTTGCGCAAATCTTCTTTAGTCGTTAAAGGAAGTCGTTGAAAATCCTGCAGAGACCGGACTTCTTCAGCTTGGTTTATTCCTATCGCTCCAAAACGTTCTTGATAGTATGGAATATGTAATACGCTCTTTACCGTTTTACGAATCCCCTGCAACAATTGTTGTTCTATGTCCATTACTCCATCCCCACTTTTACAAAAAAATTTTTATAGAAATCATGATTATTACTTTAATGCTTTACAACTAAACGCAATTATATGATCTAATATACTACAGTTTCGATCATCATACCACTAATTTGACTACCTGAGCAGGGATACAAATTCCATCAACTTGAAACTAACGAAGGCAGGTAAATTATTATTAATTCACCTGCCTATTAGATCGCAATTATCCTCGTTCTACTCAACTTCAGATGAAGTTAAAACTCCACCTAAAGTAAGTTTCCTGGATCTACAGTCCTGCCAGCTTGCGCAGAACTTCAACTTTGTCCGTTCTTTCCCAGGGAAGATCGAGGTCGGTTCTTCCAAAATGCCCATAAGCTGCTGTTTGACGGTAAATAGGACGTCGAAGATCCAAGGCTCTGATGATACCAGCCGGCCGAAGGTCAAACGTCTGCAGGATAAAATCAACAATTTTATCATCAGCAATCTTCCCTGTTCCAAACGTCTCGATAGAGACCGATACTGGACGGGCCACCCCAATGGCATAAGCAATTTGAATTTCACAACGGTCTGCCAAGCCTGCTGCAACGATATTTTTCGCCACATATCGAGCAGCATACGCTGCCGAACGGTCAACCTTTGTGGGATCTTTACCTGAGAAGGCACCACCGCCATGGCGAGCCATCCCGCCATAAGTGTCCACTATGATTTTGCGTCCCGTCAGTCCACAATCCCCCTGGGGTCCACCAATAACAAAACGACCCGTCGGGTTAATAAAATACTTTGTATCCTCATCTAACAGCTCTCTAGGAATGGTCGGGTATACAACATATTGGAGCAAATCACGACGAATTTGGTCTTGTGTCACGTCCGGGTGATGCTGAGTGGAGATCACAACCGTATCAACCCGAACCGGTTTGTTATCCTCGTATTCCACAGTAACCTGTGTTTTTCCATCCGGGCGCAAGTAACTTAAAAAATCGGATTTCCGCATTTCACTAAGTTTGCGAGCCAAGCGGTGTGCTAAGTCAATGGGAGTCGGCATGTAACTTTCACTTTCATTCGTCGCATAGCCAAACATCATACCTTGATCTCCTGCTCCGATGGCCTCGATATCACTATCGGTCATCTCGCCAGTTTTCGCTTCTAAAGCCCGATTCACACCCAACGCAATATCGGCCGATAGTTCCCCGATCGAGGTTAAAACTGCGCAAGTATCCGCATCAAAACCATATTTAGCCCGGGTATAACCAACTTGCCGAATTGTCTCCCTTACGACATGAGGAATATCCACATAACACGTGGTCGTAATTTCACCACTGACAAGGACCAATCCTGTAGTTACAGTCGTTTCGCAAGCCACTCGGGCGTTAGGATCTAACGCATAAATTGCATCCAAAATGGCGTCTGAAATTTGGTCACAGATTTTATCCGGATGACCTTCCGTCACAGACTCAGATGTAAATAACTTTCTAACCAATTACTTCACTCCTTTATATCCATTCCGAAAAGACCAGCAAGCTCACGAACCAGATGTCGTCCAACCTCAAGCTTATTCATCTGAGGGAGATCTATCCTTCTGCCATCTGGGAAGAGAAAACTAACAATGTTGGTTGGACTACCAAAGCCAGCCCCCGGTTTCGTAACATCATTAGCCACTATGAGATTGACGTTCTTCCTCTGCATTTTAAGCTGAGCGTTAGCCAAGAGATTCTCCGTCTCAGCTGCAAACCCGATCAGTATCTGCGAGGTTTTCATGCGACCGAGCTGCGCCAATATATCTGGGTTCGGAACCAACTCCAACGTACGATTCGACCCATTTTTTTTTATCTTTTGCTCTGCCTGAACCGCTGGGCGGTAATCCGCAACCGCTGCCGCCATAACGACAACGTCTACCTCATGGAAACGTGCCAAAACCGCATCATACATTTCGAGAGCCGTCTGCACGGATAGTTTGGTCACTCCAAATGGAGTTGGCAAATCCGTGGGCGCACTAACCAGGATGGTCTCTGCACCGGCTTCCTGTAACACTTGAGCGATGGCATACCCCATTCGCCCAGAACTTCGATTTCCGAGATAGCGAACAGGATCGAGCGGTTCTTGAGTTCCTCCCGCAGTCACGAGAGCCCTTTTCCCCTTTAACCACTCCACCCCGGCGAAAAACCGAGCTAACGATTCCACGATCTCCACGGGTTCACTCATGCGTCCGTCCCCTTCTGTTCCACACGCTTGAAAGCCTGTATCAGGTCCAATGGCCTGGATCCCCCGATCCTTAAGAAGCGCCAGATTAGCTTGAGTCGCTGGGTGATGATACATGGCATGATTCATGGCTGGTGCCACAAAAATCGGGGCACGAGTCGCCAACAGAACTGTCGAAAGAAAATCATCCGCCAATCCTATCGCCATCTTAGTCAATATATTGGCCGTGGCCGGTGCGACAACAACAACATCGATGTGTTTAGCCAAAGCGATATGCTCAACATTCCACAGTTTAGGCTCGTCAAACAACTCCACATGCACTGGATTTGCCGAAAGACTTTGCAACGTCAGTGGGGCAATAAATTCTGTGGCAGACTTCGTCATTGCAACGTGAACCTCAGCGTGTAGCTTTCGCAAACGGCTGATCACTTCCGCTACTTTGTAGGCAGCAATTCCACCAGTGACACCGACGAGAATTTTTTTTCCTGCGAACATTATTCGTTCTCTTCCGGAGTACATTCATAGGTGCATTGGGAATGAGAAATCTCTTCGAGTGAAATGCTTACTGGCTTTATGCCCTTTGCTAGATCTTCATGCTTTCCTTCTTCCATGATTGCACGGGCCCGCTTAGCAACTACTACGACCAAGGTGTACTTGCTATCGACTTTACGCATCAGAAGATCAAGTGAAGGTTGTTTCATTTACACTCCCCCTTTAAAAACAAACGGTTTTCGTTTAACGCGGCATTTTTCTGCGATGAGAATACTCTTTAGTTTCTCAACAGCCAGTGGCACTTCATCGTTAATGACTACATAATCATACTCACTCACATATTCCAGTTCCTGAATTGCAGTGGCTAACCGTTTCTGAATAACCTCCTCTGTCTCGGTTCCCCGTTTGTGAATACGCTCCGAGAGAATATCCAGAGAAGGCGGTACGATAAAGGTAAAAACACCTTGGGGAAAACATTTTTTAATTTGCATTGCTCCTTGAATTTCGATTTCTAAAATAACATCCTGTCCTCCCTGTATTGCCTGTTCAACAGCAAATCTAGGCGTACCATAATAATGATCACAGAATTGAGCTGATTCCAGCAATTCATGCTTAGCAAGCATGGCTTCAAACTCCTGCCGCGAACGGAAATAATAATGAACCCCATCCACTTCACCAGGGCGGGGCGACCGTGTCGTCATCGAGACAGAATATTTCAAGTCGGGCATTTGGCGAAGTAACTCTTGACAAAGCGTCCCTTTGCCAGCACCAGAAGGGCCTGAAAGTACAATTAGTAAGCCATGATTTATTTCCACGCTACACCTCTAATCTGCCGGGTCTTCAACGTGAGTACTGGACTCTTTTGTTGAAAGACGATGAGCCACTGTTTCAGGCTGAACCGCAGACAGAATCACATGATGGCTATCACAGATAATTACAGCACGTGTACGTCTTCCATAAGTAGCATCAATGAGCATGCCAGCATCTCGTGCTTCTTGGATGATACGTTTGATCGGGGCGGATTCCGGACTCACAATCGAAATAATTCGGTTAGCAGATACGATATTGCCAAACCCAATGTTAATGAGCTTAATGTCCACGCTGAATCCTCCAATTACTCTAGATTTTGAATTTGCTCGCGTATCTTTTCCAGTTCACTTTTTACATTAACCACCAATTGCCCAATCCTTAAATCATTGGCTTTTGATCCGATCGTATTGATTTCTCGGTTCATTTCCTGAACTATGAAATCAAGTTTGCGCCCCACCGGGTCGGAACTACGCAAGGCTTCCCGACTTTGAGTTAAATGGCTGTCAAAGCGAACCAACTCTTCCGTAATTGATGCGCGGTCCGCAAAATAAGCCACTTCATTCGCCAGTCGAGTTACATCCAACTCGACCTCGCTCAGGAGCGTCTGAATACGTTCCTGCAGGCGTTCATGATAGTCGGTCACGACATAAGGTGCGCGCTCGGCAATCGTTTGCAAATACTCGGTAATGAGGTCGAGCCTTTGTAATAAATCGATCGTTAACTTTTCTCCTTCAGAACGACGCATCTGCCCAAAACCGTCGATGGCCTTCAAAAGGGACTCTGCACACGCTCTCCATAAAGTATCAAGATCGATTTCAGGCTCCACAACCGAGAGAACCTCAGGCAAAGTAACTAGACGGTAAATATCCGCCTCATACGCAGTATGTAGAGCTAAGGCGAGATCCTTCAATGTCTTATCATACGACAGTGCTAAATCTTTGTCAACCTTCACCAATCTCTTTCTTCCTTCAGTTTCCACCACATTAACATACACTTCGATCCGACCGCGCTGGAACCGTTCTTGTAACGTTTTACGGATTCGTTCCTCAAAACTGATATAGTTTCGCGGTGATCGTACAATGATTTCTAAGAACCGATGATTGACGGATTTAAGTTCGACGGAGAATTGATAGCCATTTTCACTTGCCTCACCCCGCCCGAATCCTGTCATGCTATTTGCCACTGGCCTTCGCTCCCTCTCTTAAGTATCTTTTATTATACATAGGTCGATATCACTATTTCGGACAGCAGTTCCTTTGGTATGCGACCCAAATAAAATTATCTTTGCAGGAGTATAACTTGAAATAACTTGATTTCTAATAGAATCCACCTTTGAATAAATACAAGATGGAATATCGGATGCACCCACGATAACCCACCTCCATATCCCTGAGCCAATATTACCATATTTTTCAAGGCTAGTAAATCCCGGGTGAAGCAAGAGAACCACCGAAGCAGAGGGGGACGGTTCTCTTGCCTCTATAAGCGGAAATCCATATAACTTCTGCCTTCAGAATTCGAAGCATTTTCCTTTCTAATTTATGTTGAACTTCTACATTTTTTCAGTGCGATGTCGGGTTACTACATTTATCTCCTCTCCGATGTCACAAACCCTCTGTTAGCTGAAGTGGCTATCGTTCCTAAGCTAATGTCATATTTATCACTATTTCACCTGTTTCCAGTTGAACTTCCTCGCTCAAATGTGTAAATCCGTTTCTCGTATAGAATCTTCTCGCATCGATATTTTTATAATATACACCAACGTTTAAATGCACCTTTTCTAGTCTTGCCTGTTCGATTAGTTTAGTGCCGACTCCTAGCCCTTGCTTTGTTGGAGCAACAAATAGACCAAACTCGGAATGAAGGATTGATAAAGTTGATGAAAATATTGTTAATCAAAGCGACTACATCAGACGCAGAAGCTATGCGGAAAATGCAGATTGAAAGTTTCACACCCCATCTTCAACGTTATAAGGACGTGGAAACAAGCCCTGTTAATGAATCTCTCGAAAAAATGCTATATAGAATTAACCATGAAAAAGGCTGCTATTTCAAAATAAACATTCATATTGGCAAAGTTACGGGAATACCTTGTTATCCGCCGATACCGCGGCCAAAAATCTCATTCATTCAAAATCACACTGCGGTTTACCATGACTATTTTTTTAGTCCATAGTTAGTAATGTTACTTGCAAATCCAAACACCAATCCAAAACATATTGCATAATAAAAGCTACTTCTGTGTGACGGAAAGAAAGAATCTATCGTCATAAATACGATCAATATTCCTACTACATTGAATGAACCAACTTTAAAGTCTTTTCCCGATGGTATTGTGAACCACTCTCCATTGAAATGGAGAGCATCTTAAGGATTCTAGGCAACGAACCGAGATCCGTTAAACCTGTACATCCGTGGACGGCCCAAGCCCACTACTGGTCGATCTTGTGATGGATCACAAAATGCATCCAGAT
>JARLHU010000158.1 GCA_031292095.1 Desulfosporosinus sp. | reverse complement strand
TAATTAATGGTGATAAGATATTTTTCGTAAATCATAGAAACCCGCTAATTATGCCATTTCAGGATTCTAAATCGAGTAGCTTCCAAGATATTATCACCATCAATTATATATTTTGGTAAGTCATGTCCGGAGTTCTGAACTAATGAAAAGATAGAGTTTGTTTCTGGAAAAGGAAAACGCAAAACCGAGCTGCAGAGGGCAACCGAGACGACGGAAGAATTCTTGGAAAAACAAAAGAAATATGATTATTACAACGAACTCTTCGCAGGTAGAAATAGCTTTTCAAAGACAGATACGGATGCCACCTTTATGCACATGAAGGAAGATCATATGAGGAATTCACAGCTAAAGCCAGGGTACAATGTCCAGATTGGCGTGGAAGCTGAATATATTGTTGGATTAGCCATATCGAGTGAACGCTCTGATCAATTGACGCTTATCCCTTTTCTTGAGAAGCTCATTGAAAACTTACCGAAAAGATATCCGCATATTGTTGCCGATGCGGGCTATGAAGGTGAAGAAAACTATGTTTATTTACATGGACATGAACAAAAGGCCTTCATCAAACCCCAGACCTATGAGGCTATGAAAAAAAGAAGTTATAGCAAGATTATTGGCAAACGGGAAAACATGATCTATGATGCGGAAAAAGACGAATATCTTTGCGCCAATCAAAAGAAACTAGTAGTAGTTGGCAAGACGACAAGAACTTCCAAAAGTGGCTACAAATCCGATGTGACACTATATGAATGTGAGAATTGTGGAGGCTGTAAATTCAAGCAGCAATGTACCAAAGCTGCGGGTAATAAGAGAGTATCAACGTCAAAACTATTTCTGGAAAAACGAGCAGAGTCATTACATAATATCACAACGCCGGAAGGTATTTTACTGAGAATGAATCGTTCAATCCAAGTCGAAGGGGCCTTCGGAGTTTTGAAGGAAGATCATAGCTTCCGTCGATTTGTAATGCGTGGTAAAAAGAATGTTGAAACTGAATTTCTGCTCTTGAGTTTTGGTTTTAACATCAATAAATTGCACAATAAAATACAAAAAGACCGATGTGGTAGTTTATTGCATCAAATTGAGGTTGCATAAATCTGTGTCTACCCTCAATATGTAGTGTTTAGAGAGATTCATGGAATCTCTAGTTTGGCATCCCTAAAATTAATTAGGAGTGTAAAATCAGCAATACTGCGAGCTGATCTTACACTCCTATTCCTATTTTCTTCTGGGTTTTTGAAAGTAGCTGCCTCAGAATGGGTGCACTAAACATCATTTTGAGACAGCCCCTTTTGTGTTCAATAATACTGTAATATGGGGTTGGGATTCCACTTTGAGGACTTGGTATCGTCTCACTTGCGAGTCGGATATTGAAACGGGGAATCTATAGACTCTATTGAAGCTGTTGGTATTTCAGTGGCAGTTTCCGCCACACGCCATTGAACGGAGTCTTTAGATTTCTCTTGTTTATCATCTTTATCAAATTCGGTCATTTGACCCCAATATCGTTTCGGCATCAGAGTCATACGACACCGTGAATTTTCTCTTCCTTCAATGGCAATTGTGTTATAAAATTGCTTCCATAATCGACGGTACTCAACTTCAGTACCATCAACTTCTGGCAATGTTAACTCATCGACAAACATTAGCTCCACTTTTTGTGACCGATAAATTAAGGCCATACTGTGGGTTTTATCATAAATCATAAACGATTCGTTACGGAATCGGTCGCAAAAATGGAGCGATAGAAGGGGCAACACAAAGTTTTTGGGTTCTATCACCGCCACAAGCACCTCGCCATAAACTGAAAACCGCACAAATCCTTTAAACTTATGGCTTTCTGATGTTAAGTGGCGTACTGCTTTTTGGAGAGAACAAACCGTATCATTTGTGAGCATCGTCATGACCTTGCTCCCATACTTAAACCCCAAACGCAGGAAATGATAGATTAGCAGTTCTTTGTGCGGAGCACACGTTAAAAAGCCGAGCTTGACCAACTCCTGTGCTTGGGACGAAATCTTCACAGGAATCGAGTTAAAGACCCTGTCCGATTTATGTTCGTTTGTCTCAATCCATTTCGCTGTATCAAAAAGGCCCTGCTGTACACCTGGGGGGCGGATGATGCTGGGGATCTCCTTTTGCTCGTAGCTTTCAAAAATGCAACACATCAGTCCTACAAAACTACCATCATAAGCGTAGACTAGATCTGTCCTGTCAGACATTGCTGCACATCCTCTCTCGTAACAAAAGGCTCATCGAAAAGTGAGAGCTGTTCAGGATAATGAGATGTTAGCTTGTACTGATCGCCCATAAGCGCTCTAATGGCTCCATCTGACGTTATTTTTAAACCGTCCATAATTTTTCCCTGACAGGTAATAAAATACTGTGCGCGTTTCAGGACAATACCCATTTTTTTGAGTCCAGAGAAATCAATCAGGCCGCCTCTCCTAGCTGTAAGAATACGCATGGCACTGGTCACGCCGATCCCTGGCACTCGTAAAAGCATCTCATACGGCGCTTTGTTAATCTCAAGAGGAAATTTCTCCAAATGGTTGAGTGCCCAATTGCATTTGGGATCAACCTGTAAATTAAAATTGGGATTTTGCTCATCAAGCAGTTCCTTCGCTTCAAAGCCGTAAAATCTCAATAGCCAGTCGGCCTGATAAAGCCGATGCTCACGCATGAGAGGTGGTTTGATATCGATAGAAGGCAGCAAGGAGTGCTCAGCCACCGGCATATAGGCAGAGAAAAAGACCCTTTTAAGGTGGTATTTTTTGTAGAGTCCTTCGGTTAGGGTTAATATTTTATGGTCGGTATCAGGAGTTGCTCCCACAATAAGCTGTGTGCTCTGTCCAGCTGGCACAAATTTGGAAGCATGACGAAATTTTACAAGGTCAGTACTGTTTTCCTGGATCTTAGTGCTAATCAGTCCCATCGGACGCAGAATGGACTCCTTCGTCTTGTCCGGGGCTAAGAGCTTTAGACTCTCTTGAGAAGGTAGCTCAATGTTTATACTCATCCGATCGGCCAAAAGTCCCAAGCGAGTAATGAGCTCACTATCTGCTCCTGGTATGGCCTTGACATGAATGTACCCGCCAAAGTGGTAAACGTTCCGCAATAACTCAAGAGCCTTTATCATTTGCTCAACAGTATTGTTTGGATTCTTAATCACCCCGGAACTAAGAAATAAACCCTCTATGTAGTTACGTCGATAGAAGTTGATCGTAAGTTCTGCAAGTTCTATCGGCGTAAACCCCACTCTTATTATATCGTTTGACACACGATTGACACAGTATTTGCAATCGAAGACGCAGACATTAGTCATCAGCACTTTTAGTAAAGATATGCACCGCCCATCTACGGAAAAGCTATGACAAATTCCAGCCTTTGCAGTGCTACCTATACTACCTTGCTTGCCACTTCTGTCTACCCCGCTGGAGGTGCAAGCTACATCATATTTAGCTGAGTCTGATAAGATCGTCAACTTATCATAAATATCAATCTTCAACACCGCCTAACTTTGCGCCTACAGAGTACTATAATATGAAACGTATGTTCTTGTCAAAGTGGGAAAAGGCAAACGTTTGCAAGAGACGTTTTAGAGAGAGCTACCTCGTGTGGGAGAACACTGGAAGGTCAGCCTATCCAATTTTGATTGATAATGGTTCACTATCTGAATTGACAACAATGACAGGGAGTATATGGGGTTTATATAATTAGTAATACGTTGTAATATGTGAAATAATTTTGTTGCGTTTAGAAATTTAAAAGCGTAATGGTTATAGCAGTCATAATGGCATAATCTGGCTTTACAATACTCGTCTGGACCAAACGACTGTTGTAAACAGTGATTCCGGCCAATCCTGTATCTCAGGGGAACAGCTCTGGACAAACGCTTGAAGCAACATTAAAAGTGGAAACGCTACAGGATATTATGTAGTAAAGGCGTCACCCGCCCAACAAAAAAACGCGAGTTTGGCGAGGCTGTTTTCATGCCTGAATAACAGTCAAAGCCCTTTTGTGGTGCGGGTTTGGAGGGCGTTTTTATATTTTTTAAGTATGCCATTTATCAGCCACTACCGTGTAGCGGCCCGGCGTAATGAAGCGGACATCATTTAGCGAAACGATCAAAGCATAGCTTTTTATTTTGCTTTTACCCGTCAAAGCAGTTTCCGGTGTGATTCCGGAAAGTAGGTTTTTATAAAAAAAGTATTAAAACATATAACTTGACATACTATCGTCAGGTTATGTGTTTTACAATAGTTGCTGAGGTGATCATATGCAGATCAACAGGCTGTTTGAAATTGTATATATTCTGCTTAATAAAAAAACAACAACAGCCAAAGAGCTGGCTGAACGTTTTGAGGTATCTGTAAGAACAATTTATCGGGATATTGATACCCTATCTTCGGCGGGAATACCCATTTATGCAAGCCAGGGAAAGGGCGGAGGCATATCGTTGCTGGATGATTATATACTCAATAAATCCATTCTTTCTGAAAATGAACAAAATGAAATATTGTTCGCCTTGCAAAGCTTAACCGTAACACAAAATCCGGAAACCGACAGGGTGCTTTCAAAATTAAGCAGCTTATTCAATAAAAACAAAATCAATTGGATTGAGGTGGATTTATCGCACTGGGGAAGTGATAAACATAAAATATGTGAATTTACTCTCCTCAAAAATGCTATCCTTAACCATCAAATAATCGAATTTAATTATTATAATTCGTCCGGCGAAAAAAGCAGCCGGAAGGTCGAGCCTATAAAGCTCATCTTCAAGGTTAAGGCATGGTATCTGCAAGGATTCTGCTTATCTAAAAATGCCAATAGAACATTCAAAATTTCACGGATGTCCAATGTTCAAGTAACGCAAGAGATTTTCGTCGATAGATTACCGAAAGAATTGCCCGAAGATATAAAGGAGCAGAGTTCCCAAAAGTGGATAGCTGTACAATTGAAGATTTCTCCCCAGGGAGCCTACAGAGTATTTGATGAATTTGATGAAAAAGAAATTACCAAAAATCAGGATGGCTCTTTTACGATTGCGACTGCTTTACCGGAAAGCGAGTGGTTGTTTGGTTACATTCTTTCTTTTGGAACGGATATTGAAGTCCTAACCCCACAGAATATACGCGCAATGATTCGAAATAAATTAGATGAGATTATTGAGAAATACAAAAATAAAAAATCATAACTTGACGCGATGTCGTCAGGTTATGATCGGTATAATCGGAATATGGTTGATTGCCATATAAATCATGAACACAGGAGGGCCATTATGGGGACTTGGAGGCATCCCGATCGGACGCACTGCCCGGTCGGAAGAAGTGGCAGAGCTTGTCGTTTTCCTGGTATCTAACCGTGCTTCCTATATTATCGGGTCCGAGCATACTATTGACGGCGGAATCATCCGCACAATATGAAGGAGAATGATGATGAACATTAAATTTCAATTGCCAAAACCGGTTGAGGCGCATTTCTGTTCTACGAACGCCAACGATCCGATTACATTCCTCGCGACGTTTGATGATGGCGCCGTAGTAATTGATGCCGGTAAAGAATATCATGGCAAAGCGGCAATCAAGGAGTGGAGTGACCGCACCTATTTTGGGGATCATCTGCGGCTGGAGATTACTAATGTTGTGCAGGATGCCAAGAAGATTGTTGTCACCGCAAAATCGGACGGGGACTACGACAAAACGGGATTGCCTGATCCGCTGTACCTTGATTTTCGTTTTACCCTCGAAAACGGTAAAATAAAAGCCTTAAACATTGTATTGGCAGGTGAAGGCAAAATGACCATGGAGAATTTGATTCAGGTAAACCAGGATCTATGCACACAGTGCGGTCTTTGCGTAAAGGTTTGCCGAGGGACACTGGGAATGGGAAGCAACGGGCCGGAGCTTGTAAACCAGCTCTGCATCGGATGCGGCCACTGTGTGGCTGTTTGTCCGAATGGAGCGTTGAATAATATAAAAGCACCACTAAAAAATCAAGTTGAAATGGGAAAGCCGCTTCCTCCTGATCCTGACACGGCAGCGAGATTTATCCGGTCGCGACGGTCCATTCGCAATTATCAACAAAAGGCGGTCAGTAGAGAAACAATTATTCAATTGCTGGATATTGCCCGGTATGCCCCGACCGCCTGCAACTCACAGGGTGTCGGTTATCACGTCGTAGATGACCCGGACACATTGGGCAGAATTACTGCGGCCACCGTCGATTGGGCTGAAGAAGAAATGAGAAAAGGATCTACGCTAGCGGCCTCCCCATGGGCGGCAAATACTGCGGCACAGATCGAGGCATACCGTAAAAATGGAACGGATGTTGTATTAAGGAATGCGCCCTGCCTTGTTGTGGCTGTTGCTTCCAAAGATATGATGCCTCTGGGCAGGGATAATACCCATTTCTCACTCTCTTATGTCCAGCTCTATGCACCATCGTTTGGCCTTGGGACATGCTGGTCCGGCTTGTTTGAATACTGTGTCACAGCAGGTTATGAACCGCTTTTACGTCTTTTAAACTTGCCGGAAAACAGTAGCGTCACGGGTGGCTTGATGGTTGGGTATCCACTTTATAGTTTTAACCGACTGGTGGACAGAAATCCTTTGCAGATCACCTGGCAATCATGAAGCGTTACAAATCAGCATAGTTCTTTCTTTTGCATTTTTCAAGGTTATATAGTAAGATGAAAAGTAACAATTAGAGATTGGAGATGGAAAGATGCGTAATTTTTCTTGCTAATTATATAAAGCATAATGAAATTGGGAAACGGTGGAAAAAACCGCTTATTTTGTTGTGCTGATGCAAGAAAGTTACTAGACTCTTTTCACTCAAATAATACATCCTTACCACGCCCTTTAGGGGTCTGGCTTTGTTTGTAATTATGAGCTGTGAGAATTAACTTTCTTGCAGCTCATAATTTTTGCACAGGAGGATGAAATTATGTCGTTAATAAAGGTTGTAAATCTAACGTTTGCCTATGATGATAGTTATGATAACATATTTGAAAACGTGAGTTTTCAAATAGATACTGAATGGAAATTGGGATTTACGGGAAGAAACGGTAGGGGAAAGACAACATTTCTCAATTTGTTGCTCGGTAACTATGAATACAGCGGAACTGTTTCTGCAAATGTCAGCTTTGAATATTTTCCTTTCAATGTCGTAAACAAGGAAAATAATACTGTTGATGTCATCAGCGACATTTTGCCAGACTATCTGCATTGGAAATTGCTGCGTGAACTTTCCTTGCTGGAAGTTTCTGAGGATATTTTAGATCGTCCTTTTAATTCATTATCCTACGGAGAACAGACAAAAGTGTTGCTTGCTGCTTTGTTTCTTAAAGAAAATAGTTTTCTCTTGATTGATGAGCCAACCAATCACCTTGATATGACGGCAAGAAAACTTGTCAGTGACTATCTCAAGACCAAAAGTGGTTTTATTTTGGTATCCCACGACAGAGCATTTCTGGATAACTGCGTTGACCATATTCTTTCAATTAATAAGACGAATATAGAAATCCAAAAAGGAGATTTTTCCGGTTGGTGGGAAAATAAAAAAAGGCAGGATAGCTTTGAGTTTGGAGAAAACGAAAAGCTCAGAAAGGACATTCAGCGCTTGTCCGATTCTGCTAAACGAACGAGTAGCTGGTCCCAGGAAGTAGAAAAAACGAAAAATGGAACAAATAATTCCGGTTCCAAGCTGGATAAAGGTTACGTTGGCCATAAGGCCGCTAAAATGATGAAACGCTCCAAGTCAATCGAAACCAGACAGCAAGCTGCTCTTGATGAAAAGTCTAGACTTCTCAAAAATATTGAAGACTCCGACAGCCTGAAGATTTCTCAACTTGCTTATCATAAAAACCGACTTGTTGAACTTGAAAATGTTTCGATTGATTATGGTGAAACAATGATTTGCCAAGAGATAAGCTTTACGATTGAGCAAGGTGACCGAATTGCGCTTATTGGTAAAAACGGCTCTGGAAAATCAAGTATTATCAAACTTATTTGTGGTGAAAATATAAGCTATACAGGCACTTTCAGGAAAGGGAGTCAGCTTAAACTATCCTATGTTTCACAGGATACATCCCATCTTCAGGGCAATTTGACGGACTATGCTGCAAACAATAAGATTGAGGAAAGCCTTTTTAAAGCGATTTTAAGAAAGCTTGGTTTTTCCAGAGTTCAATTTGAAAAGGATATGTCAGCGTTTAGCGGTGGCCAAAAGAAAAAGGTGCTGATTGCTAAAAGTCTCTGTGAACAAGCGCATCTCTATATTTGGGATGAACCACTCAACTATATTGATGTCCTTTCTCGTATCCAAATCGAAGAGCTATTGCTTAAATACCAACCGACTATTTTGTTTGTAGAGCATGATAAGGCATTCGGCGAGAATATTGCGACAAAGTTTGTAAATATCTGATCTTTGTTATTGGAGGGCATATAAAGTATGGAGTTAAGTAACTAAGGCATCCCTACCATGAGGTAAAGAACTTCATTAAATATGACTTATTTGACCTACACCCGGACGTTCATCCTTCTTGGGATTCTGGAAGAGGAGCGGGATGAGTTTAGCGCGGAAAACCGCGGAAACCAAATCCTCCGTCATGACGACCGACGCACAATTCACCATTTACGATAGCGTAGCCGAAAGCCCCAGACTTCAGTCAAGGGGATGAAGGCGGTCCCCGTCGTTTTTAATAAGTTTAAGGAAACAGTATACCTCTATTTAATCCTATGATATAATTAGATAGAGGTTGTATATCTAATGAATGATAAGTATATACATAAAAAAGGAATTGTATATTTGAATCAATATCACATTATTTTCTGTCCCAAATATCGAAGGAAAGTATTAGTCGATGACATTGAAAGAGATTTAAGGGAGATATTTAACGAAGTTGCCTTAGAAAAAGATGTTGAAATAAAAGCTTTGGAAATAATGGCTGATC
>JARLHU010000157.1 GCA_031292095.1 Desulfosporosinus sp. | reverse complement strand
TAATTAATGGTGATAAGATATTTTTCGTAAATCATAGAAACCCGCTAATTATGCCATTTCAGGATTCTAAATCGAGTAGCTTCCAAGATATTATCACCATCAATTATATATTTTGGTAAGTCATGTCCGGAGTTCTGAAGTACAAATGATGGTGTCGATATTGGAATCTGCTTTATCTGCCCTGATCAAAATAAGCTTGTCTTTGCTGGTTCAAAAATAGCTCTGCTGTATTGCAAAAATGGCGAAGTGTTGGAGATAAAGGGAGATAAGCAGAGTATCGGGTATACACAATCACGGATGGATTATGATTATAAAAATAACGAGTTGATCTTAGAAAAAGACACAGTGTATTATCTAACAACTGACGGATTTATCGATCAGAACGGCCCCGAATCGCCGATAGGGTTTGGAATGAAAAGTTTCAAGAATGTCTTGGAGGCTAATTGTCAGAAACCTCTTTCCCAGCAAAAAGAGATGATAAATCAGGCTTTGCATGAGTTCATGGGTAATGAAGAGCAGAGAGACGATATTACTGTTATCGGTTTTAAGCTTTAACCTTTAACCTAGAAGCTTCCTTAGTACATTTAACTATGCTTAAGTTCAAGTAGTTGCTTCTGCAGAGAAAGACAAATCTCCGAGATCATGGAATTCAGTATTCATAGTGTTGGAGTTTCCACAAGACCTTATCACAGGAAAGGAGATATTAGCGATGGATAAAAGATTAATTGAAATTCAAAAAATGCTTGGAGCTAGCCATATCTTGATCAGCTTTTCTGGACGTTTTTCCCAAGGTATTATTCAGGAATTGGGTGAGGCCATCAAGGAACATATGGAGAACGAGGATAAACCCAAAAATAAGATTTTCAATGTCTTCTCAATTTTTATTGAACAAACTCAGAATATTAATAACTATTTTGGAAGTAAGAAAAACAACTCTATGAGCGAAACAATTGCAGGCTCTGCAATTGTTTGTATAGGGAAATCCGAGGAAGACTATTTTATCTGGTCGGGAAATTTGGTTGAAAATAGTGATGTGCGCTCTTTAAGCGATCAACTTAGCCTGGTACGAAGTTCAAACAAAGATGAATTAAAAAAATTATATAAAGAACAGATGAAAAAGGATGTCCAACCCGGTCAAAATGGAGCTGGTATGGGGCTAATTGATATCGCTAGAAAATCGAGCTTGCCAATTGAGTATTCTTTCGAAGAAATAGATAAGTCGTTTTCGTTTTATGAACTTAAGGTAATCGTATAGGGGGAGCAGTATGGAACATTTATATATAGAAGCAACGAAAGCTACGCCTGAAGTAAATTTTAATCCAGATTCGAAGACTCTGAGTATTAAAGGTCAATCTTATCCGGAAAATGCTTTTAAGTATTTTGAACCACTGATTAAGTGGCTTGATGAGTTTATTTTGCAGGTTGAGGATGGAGAGCAAACTCAGTTGGAACTTAGCCTGCCTTATATAAATACCAGTAGTTCTAAATGCATTATGATGATTTTAGAAAAATTCGAAGAGGCAGTTGGAACGGGGAAAAACATCGTAGTCAACTGGTTCTATGACGTGGAAAACGAAAGCGAGCTGGAGTGTGCGATGGAGTTTAAAGAGTTTGCAGACCTGGAATTTAACATAATTCCAAACCGTTAAATCTAGGTACTCTTTGACATTTAGATTCTCGTGTTGAGAGGTGTTTGAATTGGTAGGAAACAATAGCTCAAATGATCTTTTTCACAAAGAAACGTCGATTATCAAAAATTCAATGGATATTGTAAACGATGAGAAGTATCGAGATAATGAGCTCTTAACTGAATATAAGAATCTAACCAAGCACTATAAAACTCTACTGAAACTCACCCAAAAGGCATTCAAGATAAGTGATGCACAGTCAAAAAACATTAAAATGCGTGAAAGTGATAAAAAGAACCTTTTAGATAATTCGAGCCAGGGTTTTCTCACTTTTGCCAGTGATTTACGTGTTGACAGAGAATACAGTATGGAGTGTTATCGTATCTTCAGCAGAGCAATAGGAAATATAAAGATCTTGGAACTTCTGTTTCCCGATAATGAAGAACAAAGCAGACAGTGCGAGGACGTGCTTAAGACCATCTTTGCCAGCAAAGATATTGGAATACAACTTTCGTTTCTTGCCAAACTCCCTAGCTTGGTGCAAGTTAACGATAAACATATTGATGTAAAATATAAAATTATATCTACGGGGGAGCCAGAGGAAGTTAATAATACCATAATGTTAATCCTCTCCGATATAACGGAAAAACGAAAAGCTGAAGAGCAGGTTATGTACCTAAGCTACCATGATAAGCTAACTTCCTTGTATAACAGGGCCTATGTAGAAAGTATGTTACCTCAGCTTCAATCCGAAGCCAGTCTTCCCATTAGCATCATAATGGCAGATATGAATGGGTTGAAGTTAACAAATGACGTTTTTGGCCATGATTGTGGGGATAAGCTACTGATCAACGTTTCAAAGGTGTTCCTAAGTTGCTGCCGCCAAAGCGATATTGTAGCGAGGTGGGGAGGCGATGAATTCTTCTTGATTCTTCCGGGAGCCAGCAGTACTGTATGTGCAAAAATCTGTCAAAGGATTAAAGATTTATGTAGCAGGGTTGACTCCGACCCAATTGATTTGAGCGTTGCCTTGGGAGCGGCAACCAGTGAAACCCCTAACACAAATCTAACAAGTTTAATGACTGTAGCTGAAAATGCAATGTATAGTAATAAGCTCAAGGAAAGCAAAAAAAATCGGGGAAAAATAATTTTCAGCGTAGAGAAATCACTTCATCAATATTGTTTTGAAGATATCGGGCACATTGATAGAATTAAGCGGGCTGTCACAAGATTTTCGGAGGTACTGCAAGCTCAACAATCTCGATTGGATACTAATGCAATTGAAGATATGATCTTACTTGCCAGATTTCACGATGTCGGCAAAGCTGCCATACCCCATGCTATTTTGAGTAAACCAGGTCCTTTGACACAAGACGAATGGCAAATTATGCGAAGCTACACTGAGATAGGCTATCGGATGGCACAATCGATTGACGAACCAGTTTTGGCCCAGGCCATTCTGGCGTTCCGCGAGCATTGGGATGGTCAAGGCTATCCTTACGGGCTGAAGGGTGAGAAAATACCTCTTATTACGCGCATTGTCTCCATTCTCGATGCCTACGATGTGATGACACATGGTCGTCCTTATAAACATAAAATGAGCAAGGATGAAGCCGCAAAAGAAATAAAGAGATGCAGTGCAAGTCAGTTTGACCCAAACCTTGTCATACTATTTTTGGATAACCTTGATTATTTGGTTCATACTTCAGACGCGTAGGTAGGTATTACTCCGCTTCACTATTATGGACTTTAGCATAGAATTCTGCTAAGGTAGACATCCCTGAAGCTAAATGACTCGTAAAGCCATTCTACAGTAGGACGGCTTTTATTGTGTTTTCTGGACTTACGGAATTCATTGTTTGTTCGATTCATAAACGCGTCCAATATGTCATTTCTCTTAACTTGGTGACTTAAATTTATTTGACCCTGGTGTAAAATGTTAGATTCCATACTTGTAGCGTATATATCTAATATAGAAGGTATGAGAAATGCATTGGGAGGATTAGTTTTGAAAAATAATTTCAAGATCATTAAGGATTTGATGACACAATACGATGGATCATTTTACATCTATGATGAAAATGTTATTTCCAACCAGATTAAAACACTTACAGAATACTTTCCACAGTTCGAGTTTTTATATTCAGTAAAGACCAATCCGTTTGCTCCTATAATAAATTTCGTTGTTTCAAAGGGATTTGGTTCAGATGCAGCTTCAGCAGAGGAAGTTATTATTTTTCATAAAGCCGGCCTGCCTTATGAAAAGACGGTTTGCTCATGATTGATAACTATTTACCAATATTTAATATTGAAAAACAAAAGATGAAAAAGAAAAATATTGAAGGGAATTTGAGCCGTTTGTTGAACGACGTGAAGCAAGAGAAGCTATATATCAGGAGTGAAACGTTCTCTGATTCGATGTGGACCAAAGCCATTCAATACTTCTACAAAATTAACCCAAACTTTAACTCAGATAAAGAATTTTCAGTTGGGATTGACTGTAATCAATGTGGAACGTGTGTAAAGGTTTGCCCTCGCGACAATATAAAAATCGACGAGTTAAAACCAGTATATGGGGGGAATTGCGAATTTTGTCTTTCCTGTATAAATCTATGTCCGCAAAAGGCGATTCGATTAAGGAAAGAAAGTAATCCGAATGCACGTTTTATGAATGAAAATGTTACTTTAAAAGAAATTATCACAGCAAATGATTAATTGCTAGGCAATAACATTTCAGTAGCAATGAAGAAATAGTAGATGGCAGTCTAATCTAGGAAAAAAGAAGTGAGGTAATGGATTATGATCATTTGGATTATCAAACAATAAAGAAACTGAAAGACAAAGTCAGTCAGTTCTATGTTCCCCTTGGTGTTGGAAGTCGTTTGGCAAGATGGGGTGTCGAAGCAGAGAAAATTAAAGAGTTCGACTGGTGGAATGAATTTAAACTTGATGGACAGATCCCATTGAACGGGTAACGAAGGCAGCGAGAAAACGCAACTTAGGCATTTCAACACCAAAAATTGGGGAAACAGTGTTGATAGGCTCGGTTGAGTACCCTAACTCTATTTGGTGGAGATAATGAATAGCAAATTATCCGAAGTCAGGGAAATCGGATTATCCAAGATATCTAATCTAACATACTTAAGCTCCTTTAGGAGTTCTTTTTTTGTCCCCTAACTTCGGATAATTTGCTATGGATAATGCGAAGCTCAGAATGAGTCAAAGAATTTGGGGACATGCGTTCTAAAAAGAAGTAAAAGTTGCTGAGGACTTAATCCTCAGCAACTTTTACTTCTTTAGGAAGCTGGACTATGAATTCAGTCTTTTGCCCATCACCACTCTTCACGGTGATCTTGCCTTGATGGAGGGTTGTGATCTGCTGGACCAGTGCAAGACCAATTCCGGTTCCCCCAGACTCACGGGTTCGAGATTTGTCGGCACGGTAAAAGCGCTCGAATATGAAGGGGAGATCGTCTTTAGAGATGCCGATGCCTGAATTCCTTATTCTGACTTCGGCAAAATCTGGTGTTTGGGTGAGCGCGATGGTGACTCGACCGCCAACATCTGAGTAACGATAGGCATTGTGAACGAGATTGTAAAAGAGCCTTGTCAGTAAGCGCACGTCCCCCGACATAGTCACGAGTTCTGGCGGCGGGGTCCATATCAGCTTTAATTGCTTTTCCTGGATGAGTGGATAAAGGCTATGAATCACTTTGTCAAGAAGCTGCCTTAAGTTAACAGGTTCGAATATTAGCGTTAAGGCACCCATTTCCGCGACATTTAAGTCTTTCAGGTCGCTGGATAGATCAACTAAGCGATCTATCTCTTCATGTATTGAGGCAAGATTCTCTTGATCAGCAGGTAGAACATTGTCTTGGAAGGCCTCGATATAGCTTTTGATCGAGGTTAAGGGTGTACGCAGTTCGTGGGCGATATCGGCGGTAAACTGTTTGCGAAGGATTTCCTGGCGATTCAAATTGTCTACCATTGCATTAAAAGCGGTTGCTAATTGCCCTACCTCGTCTTTGGTTTGAATCGCAACACGTTCATCAAGGTGTCCATACCCAATGCGATTGGCAGCTTGAGTTAAGCGTTTTAGCGGTGCTACGAGACGTCGACTTGTGAAGTAACTGAGGATAATCCCAAATAGAAGCGCCAACCCTCCTGCGAAAATGAGAGAACGAAAGACTGAGGATTGGAAGAGTACATCTTGGGGATTGAGAATCGGTGCAGTCGCCGGGTAGCGGATCAACGCAGTGCCTAAAGTACCGAGGGGACCTGACACAGTTAAGGTCTTCGTTTTATAACTCGTGACGGGGGTAGAGGAAAAAAACATTCCCATATCCATATTCATGTTCATTCCGCTTTGGCCCTGCATCATGCTTTCCATCGTATGACTTAACGTGGCGATTAGCTTGCCACTTGTATCTGTCAGCGTTACGACTGTGCCAACCGGAAGGGTAGGGCTAATTTCATTTAGTGCCGTTTGATCCCAAGTTCCCTTGCTTTGATAAAGGGAACTCAATCGAGAGGGTAACTGTTCAAAGGTCGCTTCATTCGCCTTGGTTAGATTATCACTAAACTGTTGGTGGAAGTCTAGATTTACAGCAAGCATGCTGAGAGTTAAGGTGATAAGCGCGATGATCAATGTAGAGAGAAATAGTTTCTTGCGCATTTTATCCCCCTGCACTTGGATTGAATTTGTAGCCAATCCCGAAAACGGTCAAAATAATCTTAGGGTCGCTGGGGATGGATTCGATCTTCTGGCGAATCTTTTTAATATGAGCATCTATTACGCGGTCATCACCGTTGAAGTCGTGTCCTTGAACAATTTCAACCAATTGCCCCCTTGAGTATACCCGACCAGGGTTTTTCGCCAAAGCTCCTAGAATCTTAAACTCTGTTGGAGTTAAAGAAACTTCTTGATCATGAAGCCGAATAACATGTTGGATGTTATCAATGGTGAGGCCGTTGTCATAGGAGACCACGTCCGCCAACGGCGCAGTTTCGTTGTTAGTTCGACGTAGAACAGCCCGGACCCGAGCAACCACTTCACGAGGACTAAAGGGTTTCGTGATGTAATCATCAGCACCAATACTTAAGCCCCGGATACGGTCCTCTTCTTCGACTTTAGCTGTGAGCATGATAATAGGGACGGAGGATATCTTGCGTATTTCAATGCAAATTTCTGTTCCAGACATGCCGGGGAGCATTAAATCTAAGATGAGTAAGTCAAAGGGGTTCTCCTTAAACATGGTTAAAGCTATTAGGCCGTTAATGGCTGTGCTAACCTGAAAGCCGTCTTGTTGAAGGTAGGCCTTCAGCACGGTAGTAATTTTTTTTTCATCATCAACCAGCAAAATCCTCATAGATTATTAAACCCCTTTTCAAAACGACAACAAAGCACTATGACATAGTATACCTTGGCTCGTCGTATAAGTCATCAAACGGGAGCAGCACATCCTAATATTAAGGCTCTACTTTACCTCAATCTGATCTCCGGCCTCAGAATCTACATGCGCATTGACATTCTTACTGTAAAGGTAAGGAAATTTAGCATACCGAAAAGTAAAATGACTGTTAAATAAGGCATAGAATTTATTAAAGTTTTTTCATGTCCTTAGTGTAACCCTTGGATACGACTATCTCATGAAAAAGCTGTGAATTTCTCATGAAGAAGGGACCCTGTACTATGTTCTCAACATAGTGGTTAAACCCCTACAAATAAAGGAATAGAGGCTATTGTGATTTTCACACAATTAGCGGTTTCTTGTTGACAACAAGAACAACTATCTTCTTTTAGAGAGATATCTTTTTTCGTTTGGTCAGACATTTATACGCGCCTCTTCCACAGAGGCATTTTTCATTCTTATCGCAGGCTGCGACTTGCTGCTTAACGTCACCTAAAACAGTATCAAACATTTCAAGAAGGCTCTTAACATGTTCATCGAGGAGGCGATAATGAATAAATTTACCTTCTTGCCTTGCTGTAACGATTCCACAACCTTTTAAACAGGCTAGATGCTGTGAGACATTTGATTGATTACCTTTAATAGCATCCACGATTTGTTGCACTGTTTTCTCTTCGTTCTTAATGGTTTCTAAAATCTCAAGACGTGTTTTATCTGCAAAACCTTTTATGAACTTCACTTTGATATCCATATATTCCATAAGTATTGATCCCCTCACATTAGTGATCTATAATATGACTAATATATTAGCATCCACTAATGCGTTAGTCAATATTATGATCAAAATCTTTTCAAGGCGACAATCCTGTAACATTCTAACCCTATAATGGGGGAATGAAATATTCTTTCTACCCCCAAAAACGGCTTCAGTTTTACGAAAAACTAGTATGTGGAGTGATTATGTGAAAGAGCAGGTTTTGAGAGATACCTTACAATCAGCTAAGAACGGTGATCCTCTCGTACTGGTTGGCTCCACCTCTAATATTTAAAATATTTACTCAAAGACTAAGATTTTCTGATAATCTCAACTTCTAGTTATTCTTAGCATGTGAAGCAATAACAATCTTTACATTATCCAGACAATGGAAAATTACAGTTACTACAATATAAGGACAGCTAGAACGTTATTTTAATTTCTATCTACTATTTATTAAATATTTACAAATATGGCAGGAACGTCAGGGGAAATTGTTGAATTCTAAGTTAGAGAAATTAATGGCATCGCGAACCCTTAAAATGCCACACTTCCAGGTAGAGAAGGCTTTTTTAGCCATTTTATTTATTAAGCGAAGTGTGCATTGACAGCTTCACATTTATCCAGATGTTGTGACGCATTCTTGGGGCTTGTGTAACATGCATGTAGAGCGTTAGGTTGATTATAAGCTAGTTAAATTTTGAGAAGAAGGCGGAGCTATGGATTTATTACTGTTGGCTGCGGTGTTATCCGTTCTTATATTTGTTAATGCTGTGTTCCTTATTAAGAGGATTAAAAAGGATAAAAATATTGCTTGGATTATTTTAAAGAAATCTTTAGTCACAGGTATTGCGGTATTATTGTTTTTATCAATTCTAGGTATCTGGAATTATGTCAAAATCTCAAATTTACACCGTCCAATAAAGGCTGAAGATATTTCAAGTATAACATTATGGAATAGTTATGTTGTTCACAAAGAAGCAACTCTTCCCACAAGTATCCGGAAGACTTATATCTAACAACACGACATCAGAGGTAGTTTTACTAATGAAGGTCATACATTCCATTCCGTCCTTGGCGACACCAATGACCAAGATACGGGGTTCACCAGATAATAAGGAGACAGTTCCTGCTGCAAAAAGCGTATGATCATCGACTACGAGAACTTTTACACTTTCTGATTTCTCAGAATTGAAGGACACGTCTGTAGACCTCCTCTATTTCAGAATTCCTTTACTCGTTGTGGTAACTGGAATAGTGGCTATGAGCATTGTACCCAAACCAAGTGTTGAAATGATTTGAAGACTACCACCCACACTTTCTAAGCGCTCTTTCATTCCGAATATACCAAAATGGGCACCCGTTAGCGGCCAATCCCCAATCTTACTAGTATCGAAACCTTTGCCTGAATCGATAACTGTCAGTTCAATGCTCGACTCGTTCATTTCGATGTGAATTTTCAACTTATTAGAGCCCGAATGCTTCAAGACATTGGTTATCCCTTCCTGCAAAAAACGAAAGGCTGCTAGTTCTTGCTCTTCTTTAAAGCGTTCTTCTCGATTAATGCCCACCGTCTCCAGGGAAATGAGCAACAACTCCTTAATCATTATTTCTTCGCACATTAATTCTATTGCAGCAAGCAGTCCTAAATCGGTTAAGGATGGGGGGCGTAGACCGTTACAGATTAACCGTAATTCAAAATTCAAGTCCTCAACTAGCTCGCGCATATGAGAAACGGCTTTTACAGTTTTATCGTAGTCTTGGCATTCTTCAGTAAGGTACTTCAGCCACCGATTCAAGTCAAGTCCCAGTTGTAGTGGTCCATCGTGAATCTCGTGGGAGATTAATTTTCTCTCTTTCTCAAGGCTGCTAAACAAAAAAGTTGTTATTCCCTGAAGTCCCTGACTCCTTCGTTGTGAGTCGAGAGATCGTTGGGCCAAGTCCTTGATTTCTTCATATAATTCTTTGACGACAAACGCCGTTATTAGACGGTGAGCCAATTGACTCGATATCAACGTAATTAAACGTAGTTCATCCAGTTCAAATTTGATGCGGGAATGACGGTGGCCTAAAAATATCCCACACGTAAACTCATTCGATGCGAAAGGAATATAGAGTTCAGCTGGAAAATCATGCGTAAGAATTTGTGTTTTTAAGTTAATCTTTTGATCAGCTTGAAAAAACTTCTCTAGTTTGGCTTGTTTATCTGGTTTTTCTGAAAAAATTCCTGCCGCTTTCTTTAGGTATCCCCCTTTATCGTCTTCGATAACAATAAAAGCCCCCTCAATTGTTAAGCTCTCTAATACCTCTTCTAATATTCCATCCCCTTCATGAATGGAAGTTAGCTTTTCATTCAATTTATGTAGCTTTATTTTAAAGTTTTGTTCCCCTTTGGAAAATACGAATCTATTTAATAGCTTATTTAACACAATTCGAATAATGTTAGAACAAATCATGAACAGCAGGGTTAAAAATAGCGCCAGAAGACACACCTCAGGATTTAATGTCTTTACTACGCTTAATAAGAAGAGTAGGTATGTAACAACAAGGCTAACAACAATTCCCGTAATGAGAAAAGCAAGCGTCGACCTAAAAAGCCGACGACTATCCGGTAAATATTTATTGACTATCACATAATAACAAGTGGCAGGAATAGCGGTAACAAATAGGTAACTGACTTGGGGGTTTACTAACGTTTGAAAATTAAAAATTAAGGGAACTGCTGTCAAAAGTGCAAACGGCAAAAAACCAATCATCATACCCCAAAGTATAATACTAGCTTGGTTCTTTTCTGGTTTGTCTTTTGGGGAATTAACTAGCGTACTTAGATTCCACAGTGCGAAAAGTATTCCGATGATCATAGTTGTTAACACTAGTTTTCTTAATAAACTTATTGAATGACCGATACCGACGGATTGTAGAAGGGTAAAGCTCAATATGATTGAAAACATGAAAACTAACATATGCCAAGCGAATCTATGGATTCTAATCTTATTTTCGCTCGGAAAAACCGACACAAAATGAATCAGAAGCATAGGAACTGAAGACAAGACTATGTACTCTAATTCCCGAGCAAACATTAAATCTCGACTTGAAGCTGGAGCCAAAACAATTGCCAAACCTATAAACCAGTTCAGCCAAAATAAAGCACGTGCTTGAACCATAAAAGATCGCTTGTACCAGGTAATAAACCCCAATATCCAAAAAGCAAACCCCAAGATTACCATAGGTATTTCGCTGAACAACTGCAGTAAAACAGTACTTCTGGATAGTTTGATAAGCTTGACTGCTGGTTGATCCTGACTTCGGAATTCGATAGAAGATGCACCTTCGGCCTCGCTCCATTTTTGAACAAAGCGGTACTCACCGGTATCGTAACTATTAATTTTCAAAATGTGATCCCCAACTCGCACCCCTAATTCGAACGCTTCGCCATGAGGATCACTGGAAGTCACAATCCATCGTCCATTGTCGTTTTCGAGTTCAAGCCCAACGTAGGCTTGATTTATGCTTGATACAAAATAAACGAATGATAATATAACAAAGGCGGCACTCGCAATATAATATGCTTGCCGCCTAAATAATTTCTTCAACAATTTTGATCATCTTTTCTTTGTGTTTTTCTAAAATGGGAATTGCCATCATGACTTCCATTGATTTCTGCCGGAATATCTCGTACATCACTGTACAGTATTGCCCAACCCCCTCATTGTAGGTTAGTCGCTTTAAAAACTCTTGTTCTTCTTTTCCGAAACTGTGTATATTTTCACGTTGCATCTGTGTTAGTTCCTTGAACCGATCGGCCTCGTCACCTTTGAGAATGGTTAGAAGATAAACATAAGGCAAGGTTTTTCTATTGTAAATAAAGTCCTTTTTCTTCTCAAAACTCAAGAAATCGTTTAAATCGTTTCGAATTTGGCTCATGATACCCAGGTTTGTGCCAAACAGAGCTAATTGATTCACTAGTACCTCAGATGCACCACCTAATGTTGCACCAATTTTACAGGCGCAGGCCGTTAAACTCCCTGACTTTCTTTTCACTACCTCAAAATATTGCTCAAGTGATACTTTCTCAATACTGTCATACAGGAACTCTTGGTATTGACCATCACTCGAGATTACACCCGTACGAGTTAGGATTTGACTAACTTCTCTTAAGAGGCTGTTATCAGGTATACTGGAAATTGCCTCATAGCCCAGCATAAGTAGGCATGTGGCAAGGTTAACAGCGTTTGAGTTGGGGAGTTTCCGCCACGGAAGATTATCATTGTCCTGATCTTGAATATCATCAAAAATATCGGCTGCCAGTGCAAAAAATTCCATAGCAATTGCACCTGGCAACACCACTTCGTGTACCCCACCTACACAATCACAACTTAATAAAGTTAAGTGAGCCCACTTAAATAATTCACCGTTCTTATTATCCGCGTTGAGCGATGTACTTATCATTCGTAACATTTCTGGGCTAAGTTGGGCACTTGTGAGAATATTATTAATTTCTCGGGAAATAGCCTGATCTAGTTGAAGGTTCATCCAGTTTTATCCCCACATACCCTGGGGAATAACTCCAATTGTTAGGGCACTTCCAGATACTTCATATTTCGAAAAAACACGTTGGATGATAGCTAATTCACTAGTCTTAAGTTCTGCTGAAGGTAATCCTAGTTCTCTTGACGAGATACTTATAGGATTTTTGACTAAGTCGTGAACCAGTTCCGCAATACTTTCATAGCTCATATTCGTAACACCCTTTCTTTATTAAAGAGATAGTAGAACTCCCATCCACTAAGTTAGGAAGTTCCTTCGAGTCATTCTATACTATTTCTCCTTATTAATTGTTTCTCCTGCTGCGATCATACCTTATTTTGTCGTATGGTTAAGTGCGCGAATTCATCCGGAATTCCATAATCTTTTAGAAGTGATCGGCTCAATAGCAGTATTCACACGTCATTTGGAAAAACAAGTTATGAAAAAGCCATAAATCTTCATTTTCAGCATGCATCATTTAATTCATTGAAGTTCTTTATGTCCTTAGTGTAACTCTCAGATACGATTAACTCATGAAAAAGTTGTGAATTTCCCATGAAGAAGGGACCCTGATGATCAAGGCCCCCAATGGTTGTAACGTACCTAAAAATTCATTCGTAAAATTCGGTCGTGACCGAGCATAGGTTACAATGACCATTTTTGCTTTTGGTGATATGTAGACACGTTGGTGAAAGTGTCCAATGGCTTACCCGGCGACCCAATGTAAGCAGTCCCTCAAGCGCGTTCCAATTGGAATTCCCCCAACTTTTCGAGTCTTTCCAGATCCTTCTTAAACGTTTTTGCGGCAAGGAAATAAAATACAACAGCGATTGTCCGCTTCATTTATTAGGGGTTAACATTGTATTTGCACTCCATAGGTTAGAACAATGTGGGGATGCCTCAAAACCTTGCTACGTCTGGCTCAGGAAAATTATTACTCCAAACTTTAGTTGCTACATAGTAAGATATTCTTTAATATTAAAGGCCATCATAAGATTAAATTTTTCCGTAGAATTGTTCAGCTCAGTATTTAGGATTTCTTTGATTTTCCGGATGCGGTAGATGATTGTATTTCGATGGGTGTGCATCCGAGATGCCGTATCCACTAGGCTGCAGTCTGACAAGAGGTAAATTTGCAGAGTGTTTATGTAATCTGAATCGTGATCCAGATCATATTTTTCTAATTTCCCCAGATGATGCAGAAAGAACGTTTCCAGTAAGCTTGGATCAGATGTACTGAACAAGATCTGAAACAGTCCAAGTTCATCAAAACGCACGCATTGCTTTTTCCAGAATTCCGCAACAGCCAGAGAAAAACGAGCGCGTTTGTAGTATGAACTTATTTGAGCAAGAGAAGGGGCCGTATCGCTAATACCCAGTATAATACTGTCACAATAACAGAGCAATTCTATGACCCCGTCTAGGTGAAGCTGTTTCTGCGCCGTATCATAGACCAAAACC
>JARLHU010000020.1 GCA_031292095.1 Desulfosporosinus sp. | reverse complement strand
TTTCTATACTTAATCCTTCTTAATCTGTGTTAATCTGTGGTTTCTCTTATCGTTCTTTTCATGTGTAATCTGTGGTTCCCCGTTCATAATTCCCCAAGGCGTATTTACAGTGTTTTTCCTTGTAGGTATAAAAAAATGCGGGATTTTAGGTTATAATCTACTCCTATGACTTGGCAGATAATATCAGATGGGACAAAATATTGAAAATAAGGAAGAGTAAATGCAAATCACTCATATTAATCATCATCTAAAATAGAATGTATTATATATCACTGGGGGAGAACGATTTTATGAACGTTGGCAAGAGAATTACTGTGCTATTAGTCTGGAGTATGTTATTAGTAACGATCTTTCTTTATCCCGTAAGTGCACAAAGCACCACTGGCGATAACGGCAAGAAAACTATTAATCTTGTCATTGTACTGGACCGAACGAAAAGTCTACTCCAAACAGACCCGAATAAATTGTCTCAAGAAGCGGCTAAATTAATTGTTGATTTGATGGTTCAAAACGGGAGTAAGATCGGATTAGTGCAATATACAGATAAGGTTACCGACCGACTGGATATAATCGCTATAAAAGGGCAAGACGAAAGAAATAAGTTTAAAGCTTACCTTGATGGGTTAGGTGTGCCGAATGGACAAGGCACTGATATTTCAACCGGCCTCAAGGAAGGGGTTTCGATGCTGGCCGGATTACAGACCTTGGAAAATCCTGTCATAATTCTCTTGACTGATGGGAAGAACGATTTAAAGGGAAGTGACAGAACTCTGGATATTTCGCGACGTGACTTAGAACTGAGTTTGGGTATAGCCAAGAACAAGAAGATTCTCGTCTATACCATTGGTCTCAATGCTGATGGCTCAGTTGATAAGGATATGTTGTCACGTATTGCCAAGGAGACCGGAGGTAAGTCGTACATCGTTGCTAAGGCCAGTGATCTTCCTGATATTATCAGCAATATCTCAACAGATGTGGATCAGCTTTCGTCAAGTATTTCTACCGGTCCGGAAATCCCAGGGAAAGCTAAGAACCTCTTTCCCTGGAACAAGCTGCTCTACTCATTACTAGGAATTATTGGAGCGACTGCCCTCGTGATGTTCCTGCAGAAAGGGATTCCAAAGTTAATTGAAAATGCCAAACCAAAACCTCTGTTCGGCAAAATCAAGCTGAGAGTAATAAATACTGATACTGGTTGGGAAGAAGTGCGGCAAAGTATAATTCTTGCTGCTTACGGGACTTCAGTTACGATTGGCAAATTAGCCGACAATCCCGCTGGTACCCTAAACAAGATAGTCATTGCCAGAAATGGGCAAGGAGTCTGCCTTACCAACAGTGAAGCGGGCAGTGAGGAGTTATCCGTGAGTGTAAATGGAGACAAAGTTGCACCTGGTCAGAAAGTCCTGCTGACCGATGGCTGTACTCTTCGGGTTGTGGTGGGTGTTGAGTCAATAAAAGTAGAAGCTAGATTTAGTGAGTTTTAAGGCATAAAAGAAAATAACAAGTCAAAGATGTATAAACAGAACCAGAAAGGTGGATGTGTGCAGTGGATATGCGTTTAGCCGAAAATTTAAACCAGCTCCGGCTCAATAAAAGCGGTATTACCAGCGACCTATCCAGGGTTGATGCTATCCCTGATCCCATCCTAGTCATTGGGTTAGGGGGGACAGGCGTAACAGCTTTGAGCAAAGTAAAGAATGCCATTTACCGCCGTTTCAACTTGCCCAGCGACAGTGCGACCGGCCACTACAAAGACAAATCGGAAAATATTGAGTACCTTGGCTTGGATACGGATGAGCATATAGTTTATGACGACGACAAATATTCAGGTCGTTCTATTGAGCTTAACCCCTCGACTGAGTTTCTCAGGATTTATACCCCTGCAGTGCCTAGAATGCTGGCTAATCGGGCCGGCCTACCTCATACAATCACGGATTGGTTAAGTCCCAATTTGAGCCCTAACGATTTTGACCAAGGCGCCAATGGAATTCGTCAGATGGGAAGATTAGCCTTATTTTTACGTATCACAGATGTTGTTAATATGATTGAGCGTAAGTTAAACAGTGTGTTGCAAGGCAAGAAAGGTAATCTTTATGTATTTATCTTAAGTGGTGTATCCGGGGGCACGGGCGGCGGAACCTTTATTGATATTCCCTATATTGTCCGTTGTATCGCTCAGCAGCTGGGTGCCTTGGATAGACTAAAGACGATAGGCTATTTATTTTTGCCCGATGTAAACATGAAGGAAAACAAAGCAGACTTTGTTCAATCCAATGGCTTTGCGGCTCTGAAAGAACTAGATTACTGGATGACAGACCATGGCCAACCCTTTGTCCAGGAGTATACTAAGAATTACTCTCACAGTTCCGTTGCCGCTCCGTACGACTACTGTTACCTAATTTCTTCAATTGACAAGAACAACATCTTATTAACTGATTCCAAAAGTAACTGCATGGAAATCGTCAGTGAAAACCTGGTCCATTTTATCAGTAAAGGTAAGGTTCAGAACACGACGTTTACCCTACCTGCTTTCTTGTCTAACTTGGACCAAATTAAACTTAATATTTTTTCTGGGATGAAACCGCCTTTTCAAGCGAATTACGAGTACTTCATCCTCGGAGCTAGCTCGTATGAAATTCCAATCGAACAAATGATGAACTACGCTGCGTTCATTTTAATGGAACGGGTTAATATAATTTACGAAAATGATCCCGGCTCAAGGGACGTTGGTGCTTTTATCGAGAAGTTAGAGTTAGGCTACGAAGATTTAATCAATCGTTATTTTGCTGATGATCAGAGCCTTTTAGCCGGCTGGCAGCAAAATCCTCATTACAGTGCTGAAAACGCTGGAAAAATTGATCTGGATGGACAGCTGACTAAAGAAATGCGGGTTTTCTTAGACCATGTTCAAGACAGCAAAAGCAGATATAATGCTAAGCAGGCTTTAAGAGAGTTGAAGGAAAAAATTAGGAAAGAACTCAATCAATTGTTCGTCAATCCAGAAAAGGGGCCAATTTTTGTTAGCCGGTTGCTCTTCTCTCCTGACGGAGATTGTGTGCTGCGTAGAATTGGGCAGTTAAGGCAGGACGCAGAGCAGGAACAGAAAAACAAGGAGAGCGAAAGGCAGATCAGGAAAGAAACTGGCGCCAATCTCTTCTCAAAAACCCTGCCGTCCCTGTTGAATTTCAGTCGTAAAAACAATTGGGAAAAATATGTCCAGAGCAAGATTAATGAGTATAAAGCTGCCCTAAAGGCCAAAGTAATCAATGATCTTATCTTGCCCATGTATGAGGAACTTGCTGATGATCTTCGAGGACTAAACGCAGGTATCTACCAAGTTTGGGTTGATATTCTCAAACAACCCCATGTCGTATTGAAGGGCAATGCAGAGATCGTTACAAGCTTGAATATTACCAAACACGCCAAAGTTGAGTTTTCTACCTGGAGTGTTCTTGACCCACAGGATTGGGTCAAGAAAATTGGCGAAATGATCAATGAGAAAAGCCACGAACAAATTCTCCATATAACCGCAGAATTTTTGACCGACCTGCAAAAAAATTCGGTCTTTTGGCTTGATAATCAGGGCAAAGAGGCCGTCAGGATTCTGTCCAATTTCGTCTCGAACATGTTTAGCGAGATAGCCCTGAAAAGCCTGGAAACCTATCTGCAAGAGAAATATGGCAACCTGACTTTCGAAGATATTGTATCGCTGGAAATTGGCCCTAAATTACATAGTGGCTCAGCTCTGATTTTCCATATGGATAACACTGTGACCGCGAGTTTGAACGACTTTCCCACCCACTTTACAGTTTCGATCCCCGAGAATTGCGAAAAACTACACAGTGCCTTTTTGAACTATGTGGAAAAGGCCGAGGTTAAAGGGACTCCTGAACAAGTGGCAAGCAGCGAAATAAAACACAGCATTTACTGGGTAAATACATCGATCGGAGTTCCTCTCTTTGCCTACAGCAGACTCCGGAGTTTAGAGACGATCTATGAATACCGGGCCCCGAATGACCCTGGTATCCACTTGCGCGACGAATGGCGTGCCTTTCCTTCGCCTTTTCCCGACAAGGCAGACCCCGCGAATCGAACGGAGAGGAATCGTGAGCTTAGGGAATTGTTCAGACGAGCTTTAGAAAATGGAATCATAGTAGAAGACAGTAAAGTTAAACCAAAGTTTACAATTAAGCAACTTCCGCCAGTAACAGTTCAGAATCGCTCCCGGATTTTCGACCTGCCCATACGACTAATTCCCATTTTCCAAAGTATCGATCTCGAATCAGCGGAGGATAATTTTTTGCGGGTACCCAGTTATGCAGAGCTTGTAAGAAGGCAACTCGCTGAAATTGAGCAGGTAGACCTGGAACTTAAGAGACTGGAAAAAATTAAGCATGAAGAAAAAATTAAGTGGGAGAGACTGAATGATTTAATCTTGGCACTGGTAAGCGGGACCCTTTATTGGGCAGGACCCAAGCTGCTTTATCATAATGACCCGGATGAGGAAGCATGGTCTCCCTTAGTGGATAAGCTGGAACATGAGGATTTTTATTTAATTGCCTTTGATACTTACCGTAGCAAGAGCGAGCGCACAATCCAAAAATTAATTCGTACTGAGAAGGCGAAACGGAACCAGATGGAGGCCAGCAAGATTAAACAGCGTTTGCTCGAGCTTCAAGAAGAATTTGCAGGGATTAAGGCCCATTTTGATAATAAGAAACTCGATGGTAAAGCGGTAGATGAAAAGTACCTAGCATTTTTGAAGGATGCTCTCAACCGGGTTAATTTTTTGATTAGTGTTTACTGAGCGGAGGGTAGGACATGCTCAATAGCTTGGATATAAACGCCGCACTTGCCGAGCAAATACGCAGGTATATTGACCAAGAACCTCGCGAACTTGAGATTAAAGGAGAACCGGGAGTAGCCCCCAATCTCAACTCGTGTATTCTTTTGGTAGGTATTGGCAACCAGGGAGCGAAAATAGTTTCCCGAATCATGCGGCAACTCAATATGATCGGGATTTGTTCTGACTCCTATACCGGTCTAGCCTTAGTCGACGCCAAATTTCCGGAAAGGGATCATCAGATTGAGTATCTTGTTTTGGAAGATTACCATATAGCACGGAATTTAGTTCCCAACTTAATGAAGCAAGAATTTTCAATTCCCTTCAGATGCCTTCGCCAACTGTGGCTAACGGCCTACCACGTTATGCCGCAATAGGGTATAGTAAAAAAACGATTAAGATCTCCCCTTTATTTAGCTATACCTGCTGGCACCTTTTAAATAAAATCTACAACACTAATAAAAGCAAGGCAGGCTACATCAGTCAGGACTGGGAGTCGGTACTGAACGAATTAGAAATCAACAACTCCGGGCTTGAGACCTTAGGTTCTGAAGTCTATTCTTCTGTTCATGAAACTCTCCAAGAAATCAGTGAGCTTCACCTTCACCTAGGCAAAGATGTTGTTAAAGAACTACTTGTGGAAACGCTGGATACTGCTGAAAAAGTACTTATTGGTGACGTTGTCGAAAGAATTTTTAAAGAAAGAATCCTCAAGACGTCTCAAGAAATTACCGCAAAATATCTCTCGAAGCAGTTAGAGCGTTTTGCGAAAATCCTCAAAAGCTATTTGCAAAACGAACGGCGCGGTTTGTTTTTTGTTAAATGCCTGCTAAAATCGGATGAAGGAAACAACAAGCTATGCCTTATTAAGTACCTTGAATTAAAAATCAATGAGTTAAGGACGCAGAGCGATGCTTTACGACTGAGGGCAGACCGTGCCTCCCAATTGGCTTTATCCAGACTGGAAATAGAGTCTGACAACAAAGGATGGCTAGGCTTGGGGAACAAGAAAAATAATTTTTTACGACGCTTAGTTGAACTCAAATATGAGCCCTTGCAAAAGGCTGTTGTTTACGACCAGCTAAGGGAAATCTTAAAGGCTTACTTGGCTTATACCTATGATCTATATGGAATAATTCTTAGACAGGAAAAGGAGATTCTAAGCCTAGAAAAAGCTTTGCAGGATATTTGTAACGCTGAGTGGGAAAAACTTGTTGCTGCGGGTGAAGACGGCCTAATTGACTTATTTAAAGACCAGTTTAATGATAACAAAGAAGAAGAAATCGCCAATGAAGCCCTGGCAATGATATTCCGAGATAACGCTCTGTCTGTATTCCAGGAAAACGACAATTTTTTGGAAGCGGTAGTTAAGGCTTTATTTGATAATACCAGGCAAATGCTACAAAACAATCCAACACTTTCCCTGGAAAAACTGTTGGAAAGTTTTTCCCAAGCCCAGCCAGCTAAAGGCGAACAGATGGTTGAAGACCTTTATGCAAAATGCAATCTTGCCTTGAGTTTGAGTCAAGGGATAATGTCTAGGCAGCCTGAAATACATTACTATTTCTTTAACAATGAGGGCAATTCTAGCTTGCGCAGTTACATTAAGGGGCTTTTCCAGGGGAAACCCAGCGATGTTTTATTTGTAGACTATAAGTCAATCAAAAGTATACGCATGGTCAAAGCCTGTTTCGGTTTTGACCTTAAGGACATCTACTTTTATAGAAACTATGAGGATGCCTATAAAATATTTGCGCCTGACCTATAATAGATAAGTTTTGTTACAGCCCCTTTATTGGCTTGCTCACGTAATGTCTTTATTCAAAAGGTTAGCTAAGAAAAGATTCATCACCAGTCTTCCTTCGCCTTTACCATACTCATCCTGCTTGAAATCCGTAACTAGGAATCCCAACTTGCCCTCATAAAGTTTAACGGCCGCAAGATTATCCGGGTCCACGGTTAGTTCCACTTCTTCAATATTTTCCTTGGATAAGGCTTCAAAACTCTCTTTAAGTAGTTCAGCCCCAATTCCTTGACCACGCGACTCTTTGGATATAGAAACCCCAACCATATATGCTTTTTGAGGACGATCCCAATCTAACATATAATGGACTAAACCAACAATTTCATTGTCTAATTGATAGACATAAACACGGCCGTGTCTTATAAGGGGTTCAAGATGCCAAACATTCAAGCCTCCCGGTCCAAAGGCCTCTGTTTCTATCTGAACTAAACGCGTAATAATTTTTGGATCCATTGTTTGCACCAATTCAATCATGGGTTCCTCCTTAGAAAATAGATTTTCACTCATTGTTTGCACCAGAATTGCTCTTGAATTGTTTTCCTACATACTTTGAATCACTAACTGAGAGCAATCCGGAATAGGCTAGTGAAAATGCAATGACATCTCCAACTTTTATCTCGTGTTCAGAATCTTCAATATCAAGGATTAAATGGTCACTGCTAGCCCCCAATATTGTTAAACGTTCGTCAACAGGATTAATTCCTTGAATATTGACATCCTGTTTTCCCATAGCGACGATGGCTCTTTTTCGAACTCCAATATCTATAAACTCTGGGATATTACCAAAAGCATCTCGACCGATCGTCCCCGTCGGTATCGACGGCTTGGACTTTACTTCGATAACTTCAGCTCGCAGCAGGAAGGCATCCTGGTGAAGCCAGCGGATTTTTCGATTATTGGTGGTATCTGTACCCAATAAGATACCCTCGCCAATCCTCAACTGATTAATTCCGGCAGGGACTTCATCATTGCCAATTAGCATTAGTGTCGAGGTCCCACCGCCTGAAATTATTTCAAGTTTAAGGCCTAACTGGTTTTCAACAGCACATCCTAATTTAACTAAGACTTCAAGATTATTGGAACTAGGCAGTATTCCACCAAAGCAGCCCATATTTGTGCCAAGACCGATGAGTTTAATTTCCTTAAAACGAGTAATCTGTTTTGCCATTTCAAGCACGTTTTCCTGCAGGACCCCTTCTCGAAGGTCTCCAACATCCACCATTAATATCACTTGGTGTATTTTTTTCAACTCTTTGGCCGCTTGTGCTAATGCTTTTATAACCGTTATTTCCGAATTGATACTCGTATCTGTATAATTGACAACCTCCATGACGTTACTTAGGCGTGGAATTCTCAGCAGAGTAATCGGTTGAGTAAATCCTTTTTCCCTAAGTTCAATAATGTTTTCCATCCTGGAATCGGCTAGGCCGTCAATTCCTCCTTCCACCATAGCAGAAACGATCTGGTGGATCGCACTAAACCCTTTGGTAACACCAATGACTTCTATCCCTTTTCGGTGACATCTTTCAACCACCTGAGAGGTGTTATACTTAATTTTGTCTAGGTCAATTTCAAGAATTGTACTACCTGGCACTTCGGATTACCTCCCTTAAACATTGGACTGGTCCAGGGTCCACATACATAGATATTAACACACGTAGGTAAGAACGGTATAATATAATTATTATCAATAAAAGATAATTCAATCCTTCATGCCAAGTCGGAAGTATTCGCTAGAAGAATAGAAGACAGATAAGTGGCTTAAGGTTGATCATCAAAGGAAATGATATGTTGCGCCATTTAGCTTGTGAGCGTTTGATAGTTAGTATATAATTGATTAAAGTTTCTTTCTGGAGGTGAGCCAGTGCCAATAGATAATCATGTTTGGTTATTACTTCTATTCAACGTTACATTTATACTGGCTTTATCTTGGGTAAGCTATAAATTCGTAAAACGTGGCGCCCATTATTTCAAAGTATCTGAGTGCAACATGGGCATATCTAAATTTATTTCCAATACGTTGCCTATTTTGGTAAATCGATACTTGATTTTTAGAAGAATGGTTAAGAGTGACACCGATGATGATCCGCCACATTATCTCCTTAGTTTACATTCATAAAACTAAGGAGGGAAAACAATGCATATTTTTAGTGCCGCATTTACTGATGTATTGACAAAATTCATTGGGTTCACAGGGGACTGGTTCGTCGCTGTCATTCTAGTTACCCTAGTTATAAGGATATGTCTCTTACCGTTATCCGTTAAACAACAAAAAGATCAATTTACAACGTCGAATCTTAATCAGGTCAAAGCTGTTTTAAGTACTAAATTCAAGAACCAGACTGAAAAAATTGATCTAGAAGTTATGAAGATCGCCTCTAAATATAAGGTTAATACTTTCGTATCAATGTTGTTGCTCTTAGTTCAAGCCCCGATCCTATTCTCCTTGTACGCCTCGATTATCAATTTAAGCACATCAGTGGGAAGTTTATTGGTCCCTTGGGTACTAAGTGTTCATGCTCCTGATTCGTTTCACATACTACCGATCATGGCAGGTGCCTTCCAAGCATTAGGGGGCTTCACTGCGGAAACCAGATCGTTTCTGATGTTTATTGTTCCTGTAGTGATTGGACTGGTATTCCTTTGGAAAGCTCCCGCTGTCCTTAGTGTATACTGGATGACGAACTCTGTACTAAGGTTCCTTGAATATAAGATATTTTCGCTGAATGCTGTTCGCTTAAGGTATTTAAAGATACCTACTCCAGAAGAGATGTTGGAAAGTGTTTCTTGATTAACTTAGCCCAGCGAAGCGAAGCTAATACGTGCACTAGGGGTCGTAATAGTGAAAGTGATGACTAATTGTAAAGTCACACTGTTTATAAAAAGATACTTCAAAACACCAGTCACCTCTTTGTGACTGGTGTTTTTGAAAAGAAAATGCAGAAGGAAAGAAGGAAGAAAGAATATGGACTTAATTCAAGTTAACCAAGAAAAATGTATCAGCTGTGGCCTCTGTGCCGATGTATGCGCCGGCTATCGACTTGGGTACGTGCTGGGCATGGTTATGAACCTCTAATTGTAATAGGGCATTTAATAACAAAAATTATGATTTTCAATTAAGCCGTTGGGATTGCTTTTGCGGCATCGACTGCTTTAGCAAGCAGACATTCATCAGAATGTTTATCTCCACATTTAAGACAAAGCTCTCCCAATGCAGCAAGTGCTGTATCTTTTTTAGTAGCGTCAAACATTTATTTCACCTCCTTCCAATCATATAGTTTGAGCAATGGACAAAACTAATTTTTAATCAAGGAGTCACTAAGAAGATTAGTAAGTTCTTTTTTTAGGTTATCTAAGGAAATCGGGTATGATTCGATTGGTACTTGAGTAAATTCAAAAAATTCTAGTATGTCCATGTCGTCAATAGGTGTCCCCAAGTCGAGCAAAAGTATCTTGTCATAGAAACCAAAGTTTTGCCTACCATCAATCTCGTCCCAGCCAAGCCCAGTTACGAAAATCTCTTTCCATTTTTCTAACCATCCGTTAGTGATATAGAAGATCCTAGCTTCCTTATCTAATTCTTTCATCTTATCTCCAAGGAGTAACTCTAGACAATTACACCGTGAGACGATCTGACCGTCGTATTCTTTTGCAATTACATCCATATCTGGATGACATTTATTTCCTACCAAAATAATTGGCTTACCTAGGTGGCTGGTTTCGTCGAGTCTTCCGCGAACGGCCTCTTCTAATCGGTCTAAATTAACATGCAACGCGGCGTCTATGAAAACTGTCTTGTTTTGCAAACCCATTTCTTGCATTACTTGTTTAATTTCATTCTCAAGCATTGAACAACCAACAAACACTTTTTCCAAATTTCCACCTCCTTGTATATTTGAGCCAAGTCATCAGGAGGGCTTGGCTCTTCGTTTGAAGGACTTTTGTAAGTTATAGTTTGGCTCTGCTCACAATAGTCTCAGCAACTTGCTCGCTGCTGCTAAAAGGAAAGTCGCTAGCAACTAAGAGCTTGCCAGCTTCTCCTGCGGTAACTACTAACCCCTCTGCCCGACAGGTAGTATCCGCCCCTGCAGGAAAGGCTGCAATAAGTTTTTCCGGACTACCTATTGGGAATTCTGCACCCTTCAACGCTCCAATAATTTGGGATTTGATTGTTTCACGGATCGACATATGATTGCCTCCTTCTAAATTTAATGTACAAGTTAAGTTTATACACAAACGAAAAAGAAATCTGTTAGCTATTATACAAAAAAAGAGGCGTCTTTAATAAGACACCTCTTTTGAGAGAAAACCCAATAAATACTTTTAATTATAATTTATTTTGCAGATTACCGTTCACTAAATAGAACATCCGTTGATTAACTCCAATGACACCTTCATGCTTAAGTTCGTTAAGAACAGTAGTAACCATTGCTCTTGAAGCATTAACTAGATTAGCCAACTCTTGGTGGCTTAAGATGATGTTTATTCTTAAGCCCTCTGGAATCGATTCTCCATGGTCCTTTGCTAAACGACCCAAAGTACTAAAAACTCTTCCTTTTACATCTTGAAAAGCCATCACTGCGGCTTGTTGAGTGTAATTATTGAGCTTTTCACTTAAATAACTTATTACTTTAAATGCTACACTGGGATTTATCAATAGGCTGTGAAAGTCTTTCTGTGTACAGGTACATACAAAGACATTTTCTAAAGCTTTGGCATGCATAGTTTGGATATTATCTTCCAGAATAGTATTTTCTCCAAAAATATCATTTTCCTGAAGTATATTCAAACAAAACTCCTTACCATCTTCGGATATCTTATAAAGTGAAACTTTACCTTCTTTGATTAAATATATAGTATCGGCGGGGTCACCTTCGGAGAATATCAATTCGCCTTTCTTGTACTGCTTTCCACGGGCAAGTTTAGGAACTTGAGCCTTTTCCGATTCGTTTAATTTCTGGAATATTTCGAGGTCTTTCATACATCTTGAGTCACAGTTTTTCATAGAATAATTCCCTTCAAAATCAAACATCTTGCATCAATCATACAGAAAACACTCCTTGATTTTAAACTTCGGACTTTTGATGATTATCCCCTTAGTCGTCATAGCAAAAAATTTACGGTTTGGTAAGTTGATAGCAACAGGCTTAGTTTCCCTGAAAGAATAACTTGTTGCTATTCTTTGTGTATTATACATGGTTTTAAAAGGTATTCACATAAAGAAATTACGGCTTTACTGAACAAAACTAAAAAACCACTTCATTGATTAGTCCAGTTGATTTCCTATGATGAGATAAAGGTACTATGCATTTGAATTTGTAGTAGAACCCAAACTTTTTTTGATATACTCTCTATAGATCAACTATTGATAGGAGGAAAAGGTATGAAGCATTGCCTCATCTGTAAAGACCTCAAGTATGACATTCGGAAATGGTCGTCAGATCATTCAAAGATAAGCCAATGACTACATCTATGAACATCTCTGGAAACGCTCAGGTGGCTCGTAATAACTAAAATAACTAAATAATTGAAAAACAATATGGAGTAAATTTATGGACGTTATAGCAAGTAAAACATTTATCATTATCTTATTTTCATCATTGATACAGTCAATTACTGGATTTGGTTTTGCAGTTGTGGGTACACCGCTACTGCTGTTTTTTATGGAACCGAGGCAGGTTGTTAGTTTGATGAATTTTGACGCTTTATTACTAAATCTTATGGTTATCTATAAGACAAGAGGAAGATCAGATCCGAAAGTGATATGGCCATTGTTTACGGCTAGTTTATTTGGAATTATACCTGGAGTATATATACTGAAGGTTATAGACCCTTCGATTCTAAAGCTTTGTATCGGGATTATAATTTTATTGGTAGCATGTTTAATGGCCTCAAATTATGCTGTGACCATTAAACGTGAAAAGTTAGCGACAGTTTTAGTTGGTATCCTCAGCGGTTTTATGGGAGGCTCAACGAGTTTAAGTGGACCACCAGTTGCTCTATTTTTGATGAATCAGCAACAAGATAAGGAAGCTTTTCGTGCAAATCTCGTCCGTTTTTTTTGCCTTGGTAATATTGCAACTCTAATCATAATGTATTACATGGATACATTGGATACAAGTGTGTTTACACAGCTTATATATGCAATTCCTGGAGTTTTAGTCGGTGTATGGCTAGGAGAAAAGGCTTTTGCAAAAGTGAGTCCTAAATTTTTCAGATGGCTGACCTTGTCGATTATATTTTTTTGTGGTGTAGTTAGTGTTGCCAGCGCATTGGTAAAACGATTTAGCTAACAGACAAGATGAAGTGGCGATCTGGTCTTATTTCCTCGATCAAAGCAGGAACTATAGGAAAAATGTAGAAAGATTAATCATCAATGGCTATTTTAGTATAGTTTTAAAATGGAATGGTGAATAAATGAAACTTGAATTTGCGAATAAGGGCAGGGTGAAGGCTTTCCTAAATTTCTATGAGAAGAGATATCTTATAGATCCCTTGAAGAGGAACTCCATGTCAGGCTTGCTCAAAAACCTCCTTAATGGCATGAGTGTGATGTGCAGATCTGCCTATCTTGAACCGGTTATGGTCGAGGATGAGGGTCGGATCATCATGATTGCGCTTTTAGCACAGGTGGACAGGATGCCTGACTTCCTTCAAATTGCGTTTTTTGACGCGGATTGCAAGGACAGCAGGGCTTTCAAGCTTATCCTAGACCGGGCCTATAAGCTTGCCAAGGAACGGGGCGCCAGTAAAATTACAGGATCCCTCAATGTTCATGTCAATTACGGTCTGGGCTTTTTGGCTAGCGATTATAATAAACCTCAGGGATTTGGAACCATGCACAACCCCGAATTCTATCATGAGCTATTTTCAGAAAACGGCTTCGAAGCGAGCGATCTGGTGAGCTTCAAGAAGGACTTGGACGAACTTGAAGAACTATTTAACCCAAGGATTATAGAAAGAGTGAACCGCCGCTATTCCATTCGCAGTCTGGATTATAAACATCTGGAACGGGATGCCCAGATCTATACGAGCATCAACAACGAAGCCTTCAAAAATCATCCGTTCTATTATTCGCGGAAGGCGGCAGAGGACTTGGAGCTTTTCAAGGACTTTAAGCCTCTTCTCAGGCCTGAAAACCTTCTTTTTGCCTACAAGGGGAACAAACCGGTGGGATTCATGCTTTGGTATCCTGATTTCCATGAAATTATGAAACCGGGAGAGACCATAGGACTCAGAACTGTGCTCAAGAACAAATTTATGGCGCATAGGATCAGGACCGTGAAGATTGTGGAAATGGGTGTTTTGCCTAAGGAGATGAAAAACGGCGCTGTGCTGGCACTCCTAAATAAAGTTTTCGAGCTGGTAAAAGGTAAGTATTCCCTCTTCGAGTCGGGTTGGGTTCTCGAATCCAACACCCCTTCAAAAATGCTGGGAGTAAAACTGGCTGATTCGATATCCAAGCGGTACAAGGCCTATATCAAGGATGTGACCTAGATGGAAAAGTTCCTTACTATAGGAGCGCTTGTCGACTGGTGTGGAGAAGCCCACCAGGCATCCTTCTCCGTGACTTTAAAAAGGATTGTTGAAGAGAACAAAGGATACATAAATCTCCTAGAACTTCTCGAGGAGGTCAATCCGTGCGGCCAGGAATACTACGTCCATAAGGACATCATCCTGATCACCTACAAATGCGAGCTCAATTTACTGAGTTTTCGCAAGAACCTGACACTCAAAGTCGGTACGAGGATGATTGGTCTGCCAATTTCTATAAGCCGTAGCGGTATTTGGGCCTGTACTGAGGATGATGGTGAGTTGCGGAAAAAAGTGCTGGAGGCCTTGACGAAGCTCAAGGGGCTCACGGTCGTGCTGAACTCAGATATAGAATTTCCGGGACAGAATCGGACCCTCTCGAACTTTGTATTCCGGAACCGCTTCACAGGCTTTGATCAGTACATGCAAGAAATGAGATCCTCCTACAGGCGGCATCTCATGATTGCTCTGCAAAAGGGCGACGACCTTTCCTTTAACAAGGTTTCTCCAGGCCATTTTACTGGGCAACATTATCAGCTTTATCAAAGTATCATGGAACGCGCCGACTATCCTCTTGAGGTGCTTTCCCCGGAGTTCTTCAATCGTTATAATTCGGAGGTCTTCGAGACAAGAGATTCAACAGGGCGACTGCTCGCCTTCATTCAGATGAAAGGAATAGGGGATACATTGCATTTTATGTTCTGTGGTTTCAAAAGAGAGGGCAAAACAACGGACAGCAAAGGGGACAGCGCTGCCCTTTATCAAAACATGCTGTTGTTCATCATTAGGCATGGCATAGAGAATGGCTACAAACTGATTAATATGGGACAGACTTCCGCAGAAACCAAACTTAAACTAGGCTGTGTCGAAGAAAAGAAGTACCTCTATGCGAGGCATAGCAATCCAGTCATCGACGCTGTCTTGAGGCGGCTTTCTGGCGTGTTCTCAGATAAGGGATACTCTATCGGGCATAAAGTGTTCAAGATAGACGAAGGGTTCACCAGGAATGGGGCGTACTGATGAAGATTTTCCTAAAGAAAATTCGGTCGAGAACGCTTTTCTCCCTGCTCGATCCGGTGAGGGTGGAGTCGCTTGAACTGTGCTATCTGCAAGCACTGTCCGATAATTTGAGCATTGAGAGTTTTGTGATCGACGACCTTTTTGGACTTACTGAGCCTCAAGGCATTAGACCCCAAGCGGTTGTCCTCACAGGCTACAATACTGCGGAGAGAGAAATTCTTAAGGAAGCGGAAGTATACAAGAAGGTGTATCCGGAAGCGAAAATCATCGTCGGTGGGTTACATGTTGAACTCAACAGGGAATCCTTCCGCAGGCACGATATTGATTTTGTTATCCACAGCCAGGATCTGTCCGTACTCGAAAATGTCCTACAATTCGTACGAGGCGACCTTTTAGAACTGCCCTCAGCCGGGGTGGATATTAGAATCGTTGCAGAGGACGGCAGTGACCTTTGGCGGGAAGGAACCCGCAGCGTAGTCGATACCCCTCCAATGATAAGGCCGAACAGGAAACTGACCAGCCTAGTCTGCGACCGAACAAGATACCTGGATAAGAAGACGGTTGCACTCGTTAAGAGCCGGATCGGTTGCCCTTACCAGTGTGATTTCTGTTATTGTAAGCTTATAAATGGCGGGGTACATGTCAAGAGTGACTATCATGAATTGTTAAGGGACGTGTTGGAGATTCGAGCGAACTATCACTGGCTGGTAGATGATGTATTTCTGGCTTCCAGGCAGGATGCGCTTGATTACCTTCAAGCCTACGAAGAGCTCACGAAAGCGGAGGGCGAACCCAGAATAAGCCTCATTGCCTATCTCAGGGCTGATTTTATTGTCAAGGAGCGTGATCTGCTAGGTAAACTCAAGGCTTGCGGACTTGATGAAGTCATAGTGGGGTTTGAAGCGACCGGCAACTGTGAACTTGAAGAGTACAATAAACAAACCAATGCCCTCGATTACCCAAAGGCTATTGAATTGCTTAGAGAACATGACATTGAGCTGACGGCATTGTTCATAGTAAGGCCTGATTATGGCCTGGGAGATTTCAGTAAGCTGAATCGATTTATAGTTAGTAACCGGATTGATACCTACACGATATCGATATTAACACCGATTAAAGGGACAAAAAACTATCAGGATGTCAGCAGTCAACTTGTGACTAATGACCCGAAAAAGTTTGATTTTCTGCATCTTGTACTTGAACCCAGACTCCCTAGGACAGTGTTTTACCTACTGTTTTACAGTTTGCATTTAAGGATGCTAAAGTCTCGAAGAATACGAACCTACCTCTGGCAGCTTCTTAGCGAAGTAAAGAGCTAGAAAGAACCATGGGAAGGGGAAAGCACGAGAACGTCCCTGAGCTTCCCCTCGCTGACCTGAGTCGAGGATTGGATGGAAAAGAAGGAAATAGATATGTCAGTTAAACTATGGGACTTCTGGGCGGATCACTACAGCCGGCTGTGGGTACAAAAGGTCAGTCTGAGACCTACCAGAGAGTATGTATTACGTGAAATTGAAGAAATTGCACACGGCCGGAAGATGCTCCTGCTCGATCTTGGCTGCGGCCCGGGAGAACTTCTGAAGGAATTAGGGGAGAAATGTCCCCAGCTAGAGCTTACAGGGTTGGATTATTCACCAAGGATGCTGGAGATATCTCAGCAGAGGAACGGTCATACCAAGCATATTCTCATGGACGCCACAGATCTAGACAAGCTTGAAACGATGTACGATATCATTGTCTGCACACATTCGCTTCCTTACTACCGTGACCCGAAGAAAGTGTTCAGAAACCTAAGCAGACTTCTCACCAAAAAGGGAAGGCTCATTGTTGGCTTCGCAAGCGGGAATAGCGTTTACGATAAAGTGGTGCTCTCGGCTGTGAAACTAACCACAGGAAAAGCAAATTATCCCAGCGACAGGGAGTTTGTGGAGATGGTCAAGGAGTATTTCCAGGTCCTAAAACTCAACGTCATTAACAAGAGGGCGTTCTTTATGCCCAGGATCGCAGTCTATACGCTGGGTAAGAAGATGGACAGCAGGGAGTGATGCTGATGGAGGTGCTTTTGGTAAGACCAAAGCCGGATAAAGAAACCATCGGGTTGCAGCATGTCATGGTTTGTGAACCTCTGGAACTGGAATACTTATTCTCGAATGTTCCTGAAGAGATCAGATCAAAGGTCAGGGTTGAGATCATTGATATGATCCTGGAAAGGGAATCCTATGAAAGGATCTTGACAAGGCTTAGGCCTGCATTAGTGGTTTTCACAGGCTATATAACCCATGTCGGGCTCATCAAGACGATGTGCGCTACTGCAAAGGAACTTGTCCCGGGTGTATTGACCGGAGTAGGAGGAGTCCATGCGGAAGTTGTAGCCGAGGATTTCGTAGCGCCAGACATCGACTTTGTCTATTCACGAAATGGCATAGACGGTTTCAATGAGACGCTCAGGGGTATGCTGGCGAACAGGAATGTTGAACAAATTAAAGCTGCCCTGGATGAGATGGGCGACAAGAAAATGTCTTTTTCCTATAGACATCCGGACAGGACAGCGGTCTCAAGATATCGTCATGGTTACTACTATATGTTCCACAGCCCCTGTGCTCTGATCAAGACTTCCTTTGGATGCCCGTATAACTGCAGCTTTTGCTTCTGCAAAGAGATTACAGGAGGAACATACTTCACTAGGGAGATAGAGGATGTGGTCGATGAACTGGCAGCGATTGCTGAGAAGGAGATCTACATTGTCGACGATGACTTCCTCTATAGCGTGGCAAGGATCAGAGAGTTTTTAAGCCTTCTAGAAAAACGAGGAATTGAAAAACACTTTCTTGTCTATGGCAGGGCTGATTTTGTGTCAGAAAATGAAGATCTTCTGCGAGATTTTAAAAGGCAGGGGCTTCGAGCGGTCATCGTAGGGATTGAATCTATAAGGACTAGGGACCTGGAGTCCTACAATAAGCGAACGGACAAGGAACTGAACGAAAAGGCTGTCAAGGTGTTGAAAGCGCTTGATATCGAGCTCTATGCCACGCTGATCCTTCCCACGGATTTTGCCAAAACGGACTTCAAAGAGCTGACAGCTTGGCTAAGAAGACAAGATGTCCGTTTCGTAAACTTGCAGCCTCTCACACCGCTTCCTGGAACCGGGATATTCGAGCAATACTCCGCTCAACTACTGTATCCAAGAGAACGGTATGAAATGTGGGATATGGCCCATGTTGTATTGAAGCCAGAGCGCATGGGGATAAGGGCTTTCTACTGGGAGATCGTGAAGGCCTACTATAGGATAATCATGAGACCGAAACACATCCTGGCGTTGGTTATAAAATATGGAATCGCAGATAATCTAAAGATGCTTTTGGGCAGTTCGGCCGTCTCGCTGCAGTACCTGAAGAAAGTAATACGGGGTTATTGATGAAGAAGATCGTATTGATCCAACCAAGTCCCTATGATAAGAACCGAAAGCCTCTCAAGAAGAAAAAACTATATTTCGCAGGGTTGGCCCTGCCGTTGCTTGCGGCACTTACCCCTAAAGACTACGAAGTCGAGATAATCTTTGAGATCCTTGAAGAGATACCGTTTGAAACCGATGCGGATCTTATCGGTATTAGCACCATGGGACATGGTGTCATCAGGTCCATTGATATCGCCCTGGAATACAAGAAGAGAGGAAAGACGGTTATTCTTGGAGGATACATGGCCAGTATCATGGCGGACGAAGCAAAGAAGTACTGCGATGCTGTTTTGATTGGAGATGCGGAGCTTGTCTGGGAGGAGCTTCTGCGGGATTATGCGAATGGTACGCTGCAGCCATTTTATCAGGACAGACTAGAGAAAGGTTGGTTTTCCACACCTCCACCAAGATTCGACCTGATCACGGATAAATGTCTTGGAGATTTCCTGCCTGTTCAGGCGGGAAGGGGATGCCCGCATAGCTGCAGCTTTTGCTCAGTGGCTTGCCTTTATGAAGGAAGTTACGTCAAGAAACCCATTGAGGAGGTTGTGCGGGACATTAAACAGATTAAGGAGCTTGGCTACAGGAAGTTTTTACTTCTGGACGACAACATTTTTGCTGACAAAGTGTATCTTAGCAAGTTGATCGAGGAGATCAAAGCTTTGGGCATGCAGTGGATGAGTCAGTGTGACATCCGGATCGGCAAGGAGGATGAACTGCTCGATATGCTGAGGGACAGCGGTTGCACAACCTTGAGCTTCGGGTTAGAAAGTATAAAAAAGGAGAGCCTTATGGCTATGAATAAAGCCTGGGCCAACCCTGATGATTATCCAGCTCTGATAAGGAACATACAGCAACATGGAATCGATGTGTCCACGGAGATGGTGGTCGGTGGTGAAGCAGACACACTTGAGTCCATTATAGCTACCAAGGACTTCATTGAGGATAACAAAATTTCTGTGCCCAGATTCTACATCCTCACACCGATTCCCGGGACCCGATTTTTCAAAGACATGGAGGCGCAAGGGAGGCTGGTCAAATCCGACATCTATTCGTTTGACGGCACCGAGGCGGTGCATACAATTCCCAACATGACACCTGAAGAACTGACGATTGCTTACTGGAAGCTGTATGAATCCCTGTTTACCATTAAGTCCATTGCTAAAAGGAATATCTTCCGGAAAGAATTTCTTATAAATCCGGGAAAATACCTCTTCTATTCGGCAGTCAACCTCTACTACAGGCATCAGATAAAACGGCGGGTTGTACCCAACATTTTTTAGGACAATCTGCCAAGAATCCTCCCCTATTTCAATGGGGAGATGAATTGGCGATCTAACTATACGTACTTGGATATACACCTAATATCGTAGATATTAAGCACTATGAATGATATACTATATGTATGGAGAAAGAGCATTTAA
>JARLHU010000156.1 GCA_031292095.1 Desulfosporosinus sp. | reverse complement strand
GATATGTATGCAGAGAAATATCAAATAACCTTGGTGAGCGTCAGTACGATTATTGGTGTACCGGGACTCCAACATAAGATTGAGTATCATCCGGCTGAAGTTAGTGCCATGGCGGATCAACTCATTGAGTTAAGTATTGAGAACTTTAAAAAGCGGCATGGCAAGGTCACCTCAAAGGTTCCCAAAATGACACAAAAAGCGATTGCTGGCTTCTCTACCGAAGCTGTTTTGGAGGTTCTTGGCAATAAACTAGACCCACTCGTCGATGTGATCGTCGCTGGCAAGATTAAAGGGATTGTAGCCTTAGTGAGCTGTTCGACCATAAGAAATGGTCCTCAGGATTGGAACACCGTAAATCTGGCGAAAGAACTCATCAAGAAGGACATTTTGGTGGTGTCCGCTGGTTGCGGAAATCATGCCCTGGAGGTAGCGGGGCTTTGTAATATGGACGCCGTTAAAATGGCGGGCAAGGGCTTAGGAGAAATATGTGGAGCCTTGAAAATTCCTCCTGTCTTAAGTTTCGGAACGTGTACCGATACTGGAAGAATTTCCATGCTTGTAACAGCGCTGGCGGATCATATGGATGTCGATATCCCTCAATTACCGATCGCAGTGACTGCACCCGAATGGATGGAACAGAAAGCCACGATTGATGGAGTGTTCGCTGTAGCCTACGGAACGTATACTCATCTATCACCTACACCCTTTGTTACCGGCGCGCCTCAACTGGTTAAATTATTAACTCAAGATGTAGAAGGGTTGACCGGCGGGAAGATTGCTCTCGGAGATGACCCCGTAGAAGTTGCCAAGAACATCGAAGCTCATATCGATGCCAAGAGAAAGGGCCTAGGATTAAGCACGAACCAAGCTGCAAAGTAAACTTGATTTATTGGTAGTAAAATTGGCTGTCGATACGCTATCGTATCGGTAGCCTTTAAAAGTCTGAAATGATCACTCAATGACGCACTCAGGGAGGTCAAAATGGAAGATGTTCTACTCACAATAATTACTATAGCAAGTACCTGGAAATGGGGTGATTGGAGGCACTGGAAACAATATTACTCCACAATTCTATTTTGGTCTCTGGGTAATTTTATTTACCTTTATCTTACTATTGACAAACCCCTTTGGGAATTTTCAACGATTATTCCTAAATCATTGGCCGATCTGTTGATGGGCTTATTAATTTTTCCGTGTGTCTGCTTATTGTTCTTACCTTATTTTCCCGATAAAGGTATCGTAAAGAAACTACTTTACATTTGTTTATGGGCGTTTCTATTCTCCTTTATAGAGTTGTGGGCACTACAGATACATCATTTTTTCTATTCCAACGGTTGGAAATTTTTATATTCTGTGATTTTTAATTTGGGTATGTTTACTTTGCTCCAAATACATTATAAGGAACCACGTTGGGCCTGGATAATTTCATTAATCACGGGTGTTACGATAATGATAATCTTCAAGATACCATTGAATCATAAATAACTGCCTACAGAGGTGCATTGATTGTTTCCCAAAGCGAGACCACATGATGGTCTTTCTCTTTTTTAGTTCATAAAATTGGGGACGGTAGCGAGGGTAGGGGGTGTATGATAATAGGGGGTGGAAATTTGCACTAATTAGATGTAAGATCAGGACAAACGATGCTCTGGAGGAGATTCAGGAGTCCTTACTTGGTTTAATTAATAATAAAGGCAGGATAAAAACAGAAAACTATGGGTATTTACAAGCATTATTTTAACAAGTATAAGTTCTTATTTATTACCGCGGTTATTTGTGTGTTCTTTGAAGCGTTATGTGATCTCATGCAGCCGACGATTATGGCGCACATTATTGATGAGGGCGTAAAAAATAGTCAGGTTGAAACTGTGATTAGGCTAGGCTTGCTGATGTTATTGATAACGGTAGTCGGAGCGTGTTTTGCCGCAACTCGAAATATTTTGGCAAGTAAGGTTTCTCAAAGCTTTAGTGCAGATTTGAGGTATGATTTATTCACAAAAATTATTAATTGCTCCGAGATCAGCGCAGATAAAATTGAAAGCGGTTCGCTGATAACTCGAATGACAAATGACACCTCACAGGTAACGCAATTTATTAATGGTTTGATGCGGATTTTTTTTAAAGCACCGGTTACCTGCTTAGGTAGCATCATTCTTGCCGTTATGTTAAGTCCCCAAATGAGTTTAATTCTGTTCCTTGTTGTGGCTATAGTTGCGACGTTCATCGTGATCAGCATGAAAATGAGTTATGTGCGTTTTGCCAAAGTCCAGTACGCTATTGACAAAGTTAATACAGTTGTACAGGAATACCTGATGGGAATAAGGCTGGTGAAGGCTTTTGGACGGTATGAAGATGAGGAGGGGAAATTCGATCGCGCCAATGCGGATTTATCGGATAAAACCGTGTCTTCTCAAATTGTTATTGCGTATTTTTCACCCCTTATGTCACTGACTATTAGCATCGGAATTGCTTCAATCCTTTATATCGGAAGTATATTATTCGGCAACGGAGGGATTGAGGTTGGCAAGGTCGCGGCCTTCATTAATTACATGGCGCAGATTTTAGCTTCTCTGATTATGATAACCAATGTCTTTAATACTTTTGTGAGGACGAAAGCATCCACTGAAAGGATCAATGAAGTGTTAAATAGTGAATCGGATTTCAAAGGCTCTGTACAAACGGTAAAGTCTGGTTTCGGGGAGCTCGCCTTTGACGATGTGACGTTCGCATATCCGAACGGAAGCGGTATACCGACGATAAGTAATCTTTCCTTTAAGGTCAAGCAAGGAGAAACACTGGCAATTATCGGTCCCACCGGTTCGGGAAAATCAACCCTTGTCTGGCTCTGTCTCCATTTTTATGATGTCGAAAAAGGCACGATTTACTTAAACGGTATTGATATTAAAACCCTTGACTGCCATACTCTGAGAGATAATATCGCCGTAGCTCCGCAAAAGAGCATGCTGTTCACAGGGACTGTCTATGAAAATATAGCTTGGGGCGATCCGAACGCCTCCCCAGAGGAAATTGTTAAAGCAACTCAGGCGGCCCAGGCTGATGAATTTATTCGAACTATGCCCGTTCAATATGAAAGTATTTTAGGTCAGGGAGGGGTAAATCTTTCCGGCGGTCAAAAACAACGTATTTCCATCGCTAGGGCGCTGGTGAAAAAATCACCCATTTTGATTTTAGACGACTGTACAAGTGCACTTGATGCGGTCACAGAAGCAAAGGTTAGACAGGCCTTGAAAACTCTTGATGCCGAAAAAACGGTAATAATGATAACGCAAAGGATAGGGACCGCAATGTTTGCCGATCAGATCCTCGTGCTTAATAATGGTGTGAATGTCGGATTTGGCAGCCATCAAGAACTGCTTCATTCCTGCGAAACCTACAGAGGGATTTTCGACTCACAAATTGGCGGCGACTTGAAGGGTAATACAAATGGCTGAAAATATTATCAACAAAAATTATGAAAAAATGCCCGATCTGGGAAGAATGGGCGGCGGTGGGCGTCAGCGTTTTACCCCGACAGCCAAGCCTAAAAATCCGAAAGCAACCCTGCTCAGATTAATGAAAACCTTTATGCTATGGCACAAATCCTTCCTAGTAGCAGTGGTGCTGACCCTCATTTCCTCCGCGGTCTCCCTTCTCACTCCCTTATTATTGGGCAAAGCAATCAATACCTTTAATACAAAAACAAATAAGGTAGATACTTCTCTTTTGACAGTAATTCTGATTGCGCTTGTCTCATGCTATTTGGCAAGCTGGATTATTGACACGTTAACTGGCGTGCTGATGACAAAGGTTACCCAGAAACTAGTCAAACATATAAGAACTGAATTCTTCGCGAAGCTGCAGAGGATTCCGCTGAACTTTTATGACTCAAGGTCACACGGGGATACAATGAGTAGGATAACAAATGATGTTGATAATATCAGCAGTACTATTGCTCAGACGACAACACAGCTTGTAGCCAGTATTTTTTCTGTAGCAGGCGCATTGGCGATGATGTTGTTTTTAAGCCCGGTTTTAACGCTCGTGGCCATGGTATCGATTCCGTTTTTTCTGGGATTGACGAAAACTATTGCCAGCCGGAGCCGTAAGTATTTTTTAGGCCAGCAACAAAAGTTGGGCGCTTTAAATGGCGTGGTTGAAGAGAATATTGTTGGGCTTAAAATGGTAAAAGCGTTCAACCGACAGCAAAATGTCTTAGCAGATTTTAAAATCATTAACAGCGAGCTTTGCAGTTATTCCACAAAGGCTCAGATCTGGTCCGGCTTTATGATGCCGTTTATGAACGTCATCAATAACATCAGCTTTGCTTTAATAGCCTGTGCGGGTGGAGTACTGTCGATAAAGGGAACTATAACAGTTGGGGTGGTGGTGAGCTTTCTCACCTATTCCAAACAGTTTGGGCAGCCGCTGAATAATATTGCGGGCATGTTTAATAACATTCAATCGGCTCTGGCTGGTGCCGAAAGAGTTTTTGAAATAATGGATGAAGAGGAGGAAGCCCCTGATAAAACAAGTATTAAAGCGCTGGCTAACCCTAAAGGAGAAGTCGAATTTCGCAATGTGTCGTTTTCCTACAATACAGGTAGACCTGTTTTGAAAAATATAAATTTTAAAATTAGCCCAGGAGAAGTAGTTGCCTTAGTTGGGGAAACCGGAGCAGGGAAAACAACGATTGTAAATCTCTTGACCCGTTTTTATGAATTGGACCAGGGGAACATTCTGATCGACAATACTGATATAACGGATATTTCCAGAAAAAACCTCAGAAGCTGTTTTTCTGTCGTTTTGCAGGATACCTGTCTTTTTACAGGCACGATCTATGACAATATCAGATATTCAAGGCCGAGTGCATCGGATATGGAAGTTAAAGAGGCCGCAAGACTAGCTCATGCAGATGAGTTTATATCCCGTCTACCGAAGGGCTATGCTACGATTGTAACGGGCAGCGCGGACAACCTTAGTCAGGGACAGCGACAATTGCTGGCAATTGCTCGGGCAATTCTGTGCAATGCCCCAATCTTGATTTTGGATGAAGCCACAAGTAGCGTTGATACAAAAACCGAAAAGGAAATTCAGCATGCCCTGCTATTGCTGATGAATAATCACACCAGTTTTTTAATTGCGCATCGATTGTCAACAATTCGCGATGCGGACAAAATCATGGTCATTGGCAGTGGGGAGATCTTGGAGAGCGGAACTCACGACGAACTTATGAAAAACAAAGGGGATTATTATGAAATGGTAATAAGTCAAATGGGATATCATTTTTCAACTTACCAATCAAGTTGATGCTAACATCATGGTTATGAATATAATTATTATAAGTAAAAAATAATTTTTAAAAAAGAAGGGTTTTATTAGTGTGCTGGAGAATACAATTTACATAAGAAGGTCATAAATAAAGATTAGGAGCACTAAAGAGAAAGGTTGTGTTTGTATGTCAGATAAAAATATGGTTGTATCTGTTTTCAATACCCACTCCGAGGCTGAGGCGGCTATCAGGGAGCTCCAAAAAGCTGGATTTAACATGAAGCAATTATCCGTCGTGGGCAAGGACTATCAGACTGATGAGCATGTGGTGGGTTACTATAATACAGGTGACCGTGTCAAATACTGGGGAAAGTTAGGGGCATTCTGGGGTGGATTATGGGGATTTCTTTTCGGATCCGCGTTTTTTTTCGTTCCCGGGATTGGACCCCTCGTCGTGGGCGGTCCGCTGGTATCGTGGATCGTTGGTGCACTCGAAGGTGCTGCCATAGTTGGTGGGTTGAATGCTTTCGGGGCAGCGTTATACAGTCTTGGCATTCCCAAGGACAGTATTGTCAAATACGAAACGTCTCTTAAGTCGGATAAGTTCCTACTGATTGCACATGGGACATTGGAAGAAACGGAAAAGGCGAAAAAGATTCTCGAGGCAGCCAATTGCGTTGAAGCTTGTCTGCATAGTGCATAAACACGGAGTGAAAGGAGAATAAATATGGACAAGGTTAAATTTGCGGTCATTTATTACAGCATGACAGGAATAAATTATCAGTTGGCTCAGTGGTCAGCAGAAGCTGCCAAAGAAACAGGTGCGGAAGTTCGTCTGCTCAAGGTGCATGAACTGGCTCCCGAGGTGGCGATTAACAACAATCCGGCTTGGAAGGCAAATGTTGAAGCCACCAAAGACATTAAGGAAGCGAGCTCTGAGGATCTTGATTGGGCAGAGGCGATTGTTTTTAGTGTTCCGACACGTTTTGGGAATTTAGCTGCTCAGATGAAACAGTTCATCGACCTTCAAGGTGGTTTGTGGGCACAAGGGAAGCTGATGAATAAGGTGGTTAGCGCTATGTCCTCAGCACAAAATCCTCATGGCGGTCAAGAAGCCACCATTAAAAGCCTCTATACTTCAATGATGCATTGGGGCGCAATCATTGCGGCGCCTGGATATACTGACGCTTCGATTTTTAAAGCTGGGGGCAATCCTTATGGAACCTCAGTGACTCAAGGCCAAGATGGTAAAATGGTTGAAGACGTAAAAGATGCTGTATTCCATCAAGCAAAAAGAACGGTTGAAATTGCTAAATGGTTGAAAAAAGGCAAAGAATAGGTAATTCCCAAAAATTACTACAAAAGTCCGCCAAGTGCGGACTTTTTGATTTAGAAGAGCATAATTCTCAGTGATCCGATCTCACATTAAGGACTACTAACCTCTCAAATGCTGAAAAAGTTTGAGTTGCACTTATTCGGGGCTTTATTAAATTATAAGCGGCTAAATGCATGGACTGAGTGAAAAATATAATGTAGAATATGCCGTAGGTTATGTTTAGCAGATGCGAGTTGAAATTATAGGAGGCCAACTAAGTGAAAGACAATCCTAATAAAATATGGGTCGTTGCGAGTCCAAAACGTGCGAGATACCCAGAGTATTCTCAATATAATTCCGTTTCAGAAGCCCTTTCCGATTTTGATGATTGGACACTCGATGCCAGTAGTATAGCAAGCTGCGAAGTACTCTACCGAGGAATCACTCTGATTCAGTCAGCAAAGGGTATAGTACGCGGCGCAGCCTGTGAGCAGTATAACCAAGATTGCTCAGTAAGAAGTAAATTACCAGACCCTTTAGAGATACTAAATTGTGTAGAATGTGTAAATAAAATGATTGTGGATTACGTCAAATAATATTTTTGTTTATGCGACAGCCAGCTTCTTTTGGAGCCGGCTGTTTTTGTGCTGGACTAGCAACATTTTGAGTCATATACTTCTTGAAAAATCTTGTGTTTTACTAGTCTAGCAGGTACGATGTAGTGATAGCCTCGGCAGACGCATGCCTCCGAAGGAAAGCATCGATAGCATAGATAGGAGGGGTATTTATGAAACTTAACATTCTAATCCTCGTTTATATCCTGAGCCTAACATTTGTTACCCAGGTTATCGCTCTTTTTGTCCAATATCGAGTGAATAGAACCTATCGCGGGATTGGATGGTGGTTGCTAGGTTCTACCTTAATGGCATTAGGGTATATCTTTATGCCAACGCTCACAGTAAAATCACTAGAGACGCTCTCTAGGTTAGCAAACCTACTGTTGGTATTAGGGCAAATTTTTCTCTATATCGGCATTATGCGTTTCCTTGATAAGAAAGAAAATAGATGGATATTACTTTTGATTTTCGCAAGTTTTGTCCTTTTTTATTATTATAATATGTATATCGATAATGACCTTTCTGCACGAACTGTAGTTTTAACTGCTACGTTAGCAACCATATTATTAATTACCGCATACCAGCTTTTTTTTAAAAAAGATAAACTTATCTCAGGCTCTGCCAATTTCACCGCCGCTATTTTTCTTGCCTATGGATGCTTTATAATTATGCGTACTTTGTTCGCACTTCTGTTACCTCCGATGCTGTCGTATTTTGACCAAACGCCAATTCTTATACTTTCATTGACAGTTCCGATCATCATCAGTACTTTATGGACCTATGGGTTTATCATCATGGTAAATCAACGCCTAAATGCAGAAAATTGCGAAGAAAAAGAAAAATTTCAACTAGTATTTAACACTAGCCCTGATGCGGCAATGATCACACAACTGAAGGATGGTTTAATTGTCGATGTCAATATAGGGTTTTCAGTTATAACTGGTTACACACGAACGGAGGTACTTGGAGATTCTACTTTAAGGATCAGATTTTGGCATAATAGTGTGGATAGACAAGGTTTTATTACAGAATTGAAGGACAAAGGGGTTTGTACAAACATGGAATTTAACTTCCACCGCAAAGATGGAAGTCAATTTGTCGGCACGATCTCAGCTAGAATCATTGTAATTCAAGCTATACCCCATATTATCAGCGTGATCCACGACATAACTGAGCGCAAGCAGACTGAGGCAGCGCTTAGAGATAGCGAAGAAAAATATCGCTCAATCCTCAACGCCTCTCCTGATGATATTACGATCACGGATCTGGAGGGGCATATCCTCATGATTTCCCCAGCGGCGAAAAAGATGTTTGGTTACGAACCAAAGTACGATGGATTTATTGGCATGCAGGTCGTTGACTTCATTTTGCCTGAAGATCGGGAGCGAGCCCAAGCAAACATTAGGCAAATGTACCAAGGTGGTCATCCAAGACCAAATGAGTACCGAGGAGTTCGTAAGGATCTAAGTATCTTTGATATAGAAGTGAATAGTGGGTTTATTTATAGCGCAAACGGACAACCGATCAAAATGGTATTTATCGTGCGTGATATTACAGCGCGCAAAATGGCCGAAAAGCAAATACAAGTGTTGGTTCAACAGCTTGGGACGGAGAAGGACATTGCTCAGTTCAATTCGATGACTGACAGTCTAACCGGTTTGGCGAATCGTAGATATTTTGATGAGGCTCTCAGAACAGAGTTTCATAGGTCGAAGCGCTCGGGGTCTGCTTTGTCGCTAATCATGCTAGACGTAGATCATTTTAAAAAATTTAATGATAGTTATGGCCATTTAGCCGGGGATGATTGCCTGCGTCAGATAGGTTCCACGCTTACAGCTATCGTTGGGCGAGTACCTGACATTGTTGCACGATATGGTGGAGAAGAGTTTGTAGTTATACTTCCCGAAACAGAGGACAATGGGGCCGAAACTTTGGCGGAGCGAATCCGGAAAGCAGTCGAAGAGCTCGCTATTCCACACTCTGCATCCGACTTTGCGAAATATGTTACGGTAAGTCTCGGGATTGTAACTGTTCACACGACCGGGTTGACATCACCAGAACAAATTGTGGCATTGGCTGATGAAGCTCTCTATTGTGCCAAAAAAAGAGGACGTAACCAGGTTGCGGTTGTAACTCAGTAAATCTTCCTTTATGGTATACTAATATGTATCTCTGATAGAATATTCGTTGACACTCGAAATGAGCAGCAAATAGTAAGGAGCGAAGCTATGCGACAGGTTAATGTCCTCTACCTCAATGAAGGAGAAACTTTGGCGTATCCTATTTTAGATGCTAATGGTCGAATATTATTAACGACCGGAGTGAAATTGACGAATTTATATATACAAAAAATACGATCCTTAGGGGTTGACATGGTACTTGTTGAGGATGATCGATTAGCTGATGTCGTTATACATATGCCGGTTACCCCCAGGACTAAGGAAGCCGCATATCAAGCACTAAAGTCAGTGAGAAATTGCCTTGAAACTAATCGCTCAATTAGCACCAAGGAACTACGTGAAGTGATAAAACGGATGATTTCTGATTTATTAAATTTTGAGGGCGTATTAGGTTATGTCTCTGATTTTCGAGGGTTTGATGAGTTTACATTCCATCATTCGGTGAACACTACAATTTTTGCTTTGATTTTAGGCATAGCTACTGGCTATAGCGAATCGAAACTCCTGGAGTTTGGGATCGGTGTACTCATGCATGATATTGGAAAATTTAAAATCCCTAGCGTACTATTGAACAAAATAGATAAACTTACTGAAGCAGAATTCGAAGAAATTAAGCGACATGCAATTTATGGATATGAAATCTTACGCACAATTGGTGACTTCGGACTAATCTCTGCTCACGTGGCCCTCCAACATCATGAGAGATGGGATGGGAGCGGTTATCCCCGAGGATTAAAGGGAACTGCAATTAATGAGTATGCTAGAATTGCAGGTATTGCAGATGTTTATGAAGCTCTAACTAGTAAGAAAATATATAATGATGCGATTGAACCCTATCAAGCTCACGAATACATCACAGCTCATTCCGGAATTCTTTTTGAGCCAAAACTTATCAACATCTTTTCTCAGCGGATTTCGATTTACCCAGCTGGGTCTGGCGTTCTTCTTAGTAATGGCCAGCGTGGAAATGTTATTAAGCAAAATGTTGGATATCCCGCCCGTCCATATATCAGGGCGCTCTATCAAGAGGATGAACCACTCCATCCTCCCGTTGAATATAATCTTGTTGAGCTTCCTTCTTTGCTAATCATTGGGACAGAGAACTATTAATAACCATGGTGATTTCCTAGCAAATTTAAAGTTAAAGCCCTACTAGACGCCGTTTGAGGGAACATTTGGTGGGTAAAATTTAATAGGGGAGTGTTACATATGCAAAATTCGAAAAATAAAGACGAACCCGAAGTAACCCCAAACTCGTCCATGGAGATTAGCGATACACATGCCCAACGTATTGATCGACTCGTTGATGAGTATAAAAGTCACATTCTTACTCAACTCAATGCCCAGGAATATCGTGAGACGACCCGCTCAGACCGTCTGGCAGATAAAGTAGCATTTTTTGCAGGCAGTTGGAAGTTTATTATCATTTTCTCATCATTCCTTATTCTTTGGATGTTATGGAATTCCCTCACCCTAACAAAGTTACTTCATTTTGATGTCGCACCATTTATCCTGCTCAATCTCATCCTTTCATTCACTGCAGCGTTTCAGGCTCCCTTCATTATAATGAGTCAAAACCGACAAGCCATTCGAGACAAACACGAAGCGATCGTCGACTTTTCCATTAACTATAAAGCAGAGATAGAAATAGACGACATACAAAAGCATCTCCATCATCTGGAACTTCAGGTTGCTGATATTCATCAGATGCTTCATAAGCTTCACAGTAAACAAACTGAGCAGCAGATTAATCAATAACTCAGTTCAATTCAAAGCAAAACTAAGGCCCCTGTTTTTAAGACAGGGGCCTTAGTTTAAGTAGAGTTTCTTGTCAATTCAATGTACAGAACCGAATGAAAATTTGTTAAGGCTGAATACGTTCAGATTAAGAGGTTGATGTAAAAGCCATTGGGTAAAAGAAATTTTATAATGAAGTACCGGTAAAAGTATTTCGTACCGTATATAGGCGATAGAAACGACTAGGACGATGATCAATGCATAAAAGAGCATTGTGGTTGTTAAACAGAAAATGGCATCTTTAATGTCCTCAATAAAGATATAATTCATGGGTACTTTCATTAGATCACCATCCTAATACATATCTAATAAGATTATTATTCTTCATAAATAAAATTATTCCTATTAGTATTGATGGTGATTTTATGGTTAAAGGACTATACTTCAGCCATGATTTCCCCCATACTGGTCACATCATAGCTGCCAATACCTAGTACCTCATTTCTAAAAGCAACCGATTTTAGGATGGACATTAAAGCCTGAAAATAGGGCTTATCGATGTCCTCCTTACGTATAACTAGGTCATAACGCTCAACTTGCAGAGGGACAAAGTCAATATTATTAACTTGTTGGGCAGCTTTTTCAATCCCCAAGCCTACGTCCGCTTCGCCTCTGGCGACTTTGCTGGCGACAGCAATATGGCTCATTTCTTCGTTACTATAGCCATTGACAGATTGGTGAGCAATTCCTTGAATTCGTAAGTGTTCATCCAATAAAACTCGGGCCCCTGAACCGCGTTCCCGGTTGACGAAACGTAGGTCTGGGCGAGCTAAATCTGACCAGGTAAGAATTTTCTTGGGATTGCCTTTGGCAACATAGAAACCTTCCGTTCTATAAACTATATTTATTAAGATTGCCCTGTGTCCAGGCATCATTTTTCGGACGTACGGCGTATTATACTCGTTGGTGTCACTATCCCATAGGTGCGAGGTGACGACGTTGGCCATCCCTTTGTATAACGCCATGAGTCCGTCGATGCTGCCAATATTTTGCCTGAGGAAGCGGACATGGGGGAATTTTCTTTCTAAATGTCTTGTTAAAATATCTAAAGTCATATCCTGACCACAGATAATTAAGCCCTCGTCCGATGGGGAACTGGAAATAGGGGTTGCGGACGATAATGTTGGAGCAGCAAAAGCGGTTACATTTTTGGAATTACGCTTAAAGGCTTCAATATCCGCACTGTCTACGCGTACCTTGCGACCAACACGGTAGGCGGCCAGCTCATCGCGTTTAATAAGTTCATAAACTGTATACTTGGAGATGTTGAGGATTTTTGCCACTTCTTCAGGAGTGTAAGAAACATCTTCGGACATACTAGTTCACCCGTCTCCCTGATATTTTAATTTAGTTTAGAGTTTATGATCCTAATTCTAATTCTAACCTATTATAGCATATTGTAAAATCAAGTTATAGCTTGGTTCTGTTTGGGGATGATAGTCTTGGATATTAAGCAAGAAACAAGCAAAAACGGGAAAATAATTGACTATGGAGCAGTAAGAATTCATAATCGGCCTTAAAATGACTTGTAGGAGAGAATCCTGTATAGTAAACAAGTTCAGTTGAGATTGCTAATCTATTATAATCTATTGTATAATAACGTTGTGTTAAGTTAGTCCATGTTAGGTTCAATTGTCAATTAGATTAGGAATAATTATATAAACCAAACATCGGCTAACTCAATATACATATAAACATAATTTGTTAGGAGGATTTCAAGTGAAAAAAGTTTCATGGTTATTAGTATTTAGTTTTGCGTTAATGCTGTCTTTGGTGGGGTGTGGTGCAGGAACTACTACCCAACCACCAGCAAACGTCACCCAGGCCAAACCCACTGAAATCATGGTATCAGCTGCAGCTAGCTTGCAAAATTCATTGACTGAACTCAAAACAGAGTATGCTAAGAAAAAGCCCGATGTAAAGCTGACCTTCAGTTTTGGAGCTTCAGGTACGCTTCAACAACAAATCGAACAGGGTGCACCGGTCGACCTTTTCATTTCCGCCGGAAAATCACAGATGGATGCCCTAGACCAAAAGAATTTGCTGGTCAAAGACAGCAGAATCGACTTGCTTGGCAATGATTTAGTTCTTATTACCGGGAAAGATAATAGCAAGGCTACATCCCTTGATGATTTATCTAAATCGAGCGTTGCACAGATCAGCATTGGAACACCCAAGTCCGTACCGGCCGGGCAATACGCCCAAGATGCCCTAACGAGTCTCAAACTTTGGGATTCTTTACAGCCTAAGTTGGTGATGGCTAAGGATGTGACCTCGGTTTTGACTTATGTAGAAACAGGGAACGCGGACGCTGGATTTGTCTATCGATCTGATGCTCAAGGATCAACCAAAGTTAAGGTTGTTGCGGTTGTTCCGGATAGTAGTCACAAGCCCATTGTTTACCCTGCAGCGGTTATTGCGGCAACTAAAAACAAACAAGTTACTGAGGATTTTTTAAAGTACTTACAGAGTGCAGAAGCTCAGCAAGTCTTTGTAAAAGATGGGTTCAAGACTTTAGCAAAATAAATTAGTGTTCGGGAGTGCCCTATGGAATTTGACTTCATTCCGATTATTCTATCTCTGAAAGTTGCCTTTGCCTCTGTTGTTATTGTGACTTGTTCTTCGATACCAATAGCGGGTCTTATGGCCAAACATGAATTCTTAGGCAAAGATGTTATCGAGTCGTTGATCACTTTGCCCTTAGTTCTTCCTCCTTCAGTTATTGGTTTTATGTTACTTGTATTTTTTGGCAAGAACGGACCTTTAGGTAAGCTACTTGAACAATGGTTTCACATTAGAGTTGTCTTTACCTTGGCGGGAGCAGTCGTAGCGGCCGCTGTCGTCTCATTTCCGTTGATGTATCAAGCCGTGAAGGCTGCGATTGAAAGTATTGATCGAAATCTTGAGCAGGCTGCTCGTACTTTGGGTGCGAGAGAGTATAGGGTGTTCTTTACTATAACCCTTCCCCTGGCTTGGAATGGGATTATTGCAGGCTTCGTATTGGCCTTCGCACGTTCACTGGGAGAATTTGGCGCGACGTTGATGATCGCAGGCAATATCCCAGGCAAAACTCAAACGATGCCGTTGGCCATCTACTTTGATAATGATGCAGGTGACTTGGGTCAAGCAACCATTCTAGTTATCATCATGACGGTCTTCAGTTTCTTGGTGATTTATGGGGTGAACCGCTGGGGAAGAGGATCCAGATGGGATTCAAAAGGAGATGGATTATAATGTTTAAGGCTCATTTTAAAAAGAAATTGCCCACCTTTGAGCTTGAAGTAGATATCTCCTTGAATCAGGGAATTCTGGCCCTGGTGGGTCCCTCTGGGGCCGGCAAGACGACGATTCTACAGTGTCTAGCAGGTCTCCAGACCCCTTCTTGGGGGGAAATTAATATCCATGACAAGATCGTCTTCTCGTCTGAGCGTAGTGAGAACGTACCTATCAGAAATCGCCGTATAGGGTATCTTTTTCAGGACTATGCTCTCTTCCCGCATATGACAGTTGAGAAAAATGTTGTTTATGGGAAACCAAAAAAAGGTACTCCCAACAAAGCGCTTACAGTTACCAATGTCTTAGAGATGTTAAAGATCGAACATCTGCGTAATCGTTATCCTAAGCAAATTTCGGGAGGAGAAAAACAAAGAGTTGCTCTCGCACGTGCCTTAATGACCGAGCCTGAACTGTTGTTGCTTGATGAACCTCTATCCGCGCTTGATCAGGATACGCGGAGTAGCCTGCAACAAGAGTTGCTTAAGCTCCAAACCCAATGGCAGATTCCTTTCATTATGGTGACCCATGATGTTCAGGAAGCAGAAAGGCTTGGCGATCAGATTATTAAGCTCGATCATGGTAAACAAGAGGTCATTAGGAAGCTCAATAAAGCTCAGTGAACCAGCCTTCTCATTTGTATCTTGAAATCTAGGAAAATTAAAAATGACTAACAGGTATGCCTTCATATTTCGAAAAGGAGTAGCATGTGTTAGACTGGATCGCCAGTTTATTTATGGCTCCCTTTTTTGGGAGCTATAATTTTTTATCCTCAAAAACATAAGTTTTGAGGTTTCTTATAACTCATTGCTTATGACGAAGAAACGATAAGGGGGGTCATGGTGTTTATAGTGATTTGAGGGGGCTGGATTATTCCCCGTTGCTGATATCCTTAAGAGCAGCAATCATAGCAACTATTGTGACCTTTTTCTTCGGAATCGCGGCTGCGTGCTTTGTTTCGGGATATCGGGGGAAATTCAAGGGATTGATTGACGGGGTACTAACGTTACCTCTCGTGTTACCCCCGACTGTAGTAGGATTTTTGCTGCTTATCCTGTTTGGCAAGAACGGACCCCTTGGAAAACTCCTGATGGCCCTTGGAACGTCCGTTATCTTCTCTTGGCCGGCAACCGTTAATGCGGCGTCAGTGGTGGCCTTTCCGTTAATGTATCGAACGGTAAGAATTGCCTTTGAACAAATCGATCAAAATATTATTTATGCAGCTCGTACTTTGGGTGTTTCAGAGTGGAAAATCTTTTGGAAGATAACGATCCCACTTTCTTGGCCGGGAGTTGCGGCAGGTACTGTTTTAGCCTTTGCAAGGGCTCTTGGCGATTTTGGCGCCACGCTTATGATTGGCGGTAATATACCTGGTAAAACATTGACAATTCCTGCCGCGATCTTCTTTGCGGCCGAAGGCGGGGAAATGAGAAAGGCTTTGATATGGGTGATACTAATCTTTATTATTTC
>JARLHU010000155.1 GCA_031292095.1 Desulfosporosinus sp. | reverse complement strand
TTGTGGTACCGCCAATTTTCACCCAATTTCGAATTCCTCTTTCGTCGATCATGCGTTCGATTTCATAAGCATAGGAGGGTTTTTCCCTGATGAATTTAAGCAAAATCAGTTCAATATTGGTTAACATAATAACACTCCAAATCAATAACTATTAATCAGACTACTATTAATTAGAATACTATTATACAGAGGATTATTCTAATGGCAATTTTATTATATAGTATTTATTTTGTCAAAGGATATTATGTCATCGCAAAGCTGAAGCCTGATTTTTTTATTGACAAATTATTCTAGATATTAAGCCAATTCAAAGAACCTCATAAGCAATAATTCGGTAAAATCGACATCCGTTGCGCGTTGATTATCGCATGGTGCCCCTACTGGCGAAAAAATGAGTAGAATATAACGTGAAACGATGGAACTTTTAAGCGTTAGCATGCATCAAGATGATAGTAGTAGAGCCGAAGGAAAGGGAGGATGATAAAACTAAGACTAAAATAAGAACACTTTAAAGCCAAATATGTAAATATAATACCCAATTTTACAGAACTTGAGATTTGGATTTAGGCACCAAGAGATGAAATAAACGTCAAAAATAACATTTTGCAAAATGTTACGGATAACCCCGTCTTTGATAATCACTAACAGGGTCTGCAGAGCAACAGAATAATTAAGTAAGCCTAATCTTGAGACCAAGCCTTATGTGTGGTATAGTTTTACATGGAGACTTACAGTAAGGTTAAGCTTTTATGAATGGTGGTGGTTAGGATGGTAACGGTATTTTCTCCAAAAGACCTACTAGATCAATTCGAGAGCATGAGTAAAGAGAACTCGGTTCGACAGGTGTTCATACCGGGTAAAGGGAAATTTACAATACGTTTTGAAGACGAAGACCAAAACTCTATTGCAGCCGACGTTCAAGCCAATCCTAATCTCGAACGTATGATGAATGAAAGCTTGGAGGCTTATAAGAGCGGGAAAAACTACACAACAGATGAATTACTAAAATCATTATCTATTAAGGATTTTAGCTAATGAAATCTACAGCGGTGATTTGGACTGAACCAGTTCGTAAGAAGCTAAGAGCTTTCCGTAGTGAGCATTTTACTGTTGAAGAAACCTTCGACTATGCAGCACAGCTCATCTTAGAAACGGAAGATTTGCTTTTAAATCCAATCTTAAGCCGTTCGTACACTGAAGAGTTTGGAAAGTTTAAAGGATTTTCTCGAGTTGTTATGAATAATTTCAGGATTTATTTTCAAGTAATTGAACAGGACATTGTTATTACAGCAATTTTATTCCCTGGAGAACAATAATTAAAAGCGGAAACACCTGGACGATAATTATCCTGATTGCATATAATCCCTAGCAGAACAGATAAACTATTAAATAACTGACACCAAATTAAAACCCGTGAACACTTAATAGAAGAGCAGCTTACTCACCATAAGGGGTAAACTGCTCTTCTATATTATCTGTCGCGAAATCCTGCGTGATAACTGGTGTGAATTAGGTAGGGATACTGGTGAAGATTTGAGTGGAGTTTTCTGCTTTTGCGCCTTAATATGGGACGATTTGGCAAATACATTGCCTATGTTTAATTTTACCCGCACTCCGTTAGCTAGGGCCGTAGCTTCATCTCCATCATTTTTTTTGATACGATTGAAGCAATAACATGAACGGGTGATCAGACGATAAAAAATCAAACGAGCCTGGACGAGGTGTTTATCGATCCCGTAAGGGGTCTAATTTCTATTGCTGAAAAGAATTTTCAACATCTCGGATGTTGAGATAGTTGAACACCTTGAAAATCCTGCTCTTTTTTAATTGTGGTACTAATGTGGTACAGCGCCTCTGAAATACAGAAAAATAAAAAAACAAAATCCCGCAATCGCTTGCGGGAGTAGTGTTATTCTGGAGCCGATGGTCGGAATCGAACCGACGACCTGCTCATTACGAGTGAGGAAAATAGCTTTATGTATAATTAAGTTCTATTCTATAAATCCTTATTTCATGCGGTTTACAAGGTTTTTAGCTCGGTTATTATTGGGTATATTTTGGGGACATCATGTCCCCATTTGTAAAGCCTGTCCCCAAAATGTCCCCATTATTTTATGCTTCGTTGTTTGATAATTACTTATTATGTATTTATTTTTCCCTAAAACTCGGGGCCTTTAGGACCAACGCCGTTGGAAATACACCAATGCTCAAATAGCAGGATCACACTATGTATAAAGAGCCCTTTAAAACAAAACTAGAGCGGCATCATAGCATATAGCTATAATTCCGCTCCGCAAAAGCTTTCACTTTTTCTAAGTAATAGTAGTATATGATTTCTGAAACCATTTGTCAACGACTTCCTTCAGAAAACTAAATGTAGTTAAAACCATTGGGCTATTAGTGTAGTAATTTATATTTTTAAACATTCGAGTAATTAATTCTTCTAAAACAATGCTTTGATGCTCATGAACACCCTCACTTGTTACAAGCAAGTTATGGGCATACATCAATGTGACAATCTGCTGTATTCTTGCATTGCTCATTTTCTTTTGCCGAATGTGTGGAGTACCAATTTGATCGAGTTCTCTTAATACACTATAGTTTGTGTTACGTCTAGTAGTGTGGGGATGCAGGTCGTTTAAGATGCAGTTGCTGTGAGCTGTCGCATTGCGTAGATCTTTAATGAATATAAGCAGGTGGCTTTCATCCCGCATCTTTTTATTTGATAGATAATTTGCGCAGTGCTGATAAAACGAAATATAGCGACCAAATGGAATAATTTCTACAAATGCCCAGGCGGGTAAGTCGTTCTTGTATTTTTCAATCAAATCACCACAGTATGGATTCCCCTGATTCCTATTCATTTCTCTTTTAAGAGATTCAAGCTGATCGGATCCTAGATTGGCTTGAAATGATTCAACAATATCGTATCCATTATCTTCTGATTGTTCTAGAGCCTTCATAAGTCGGACTTTAGAGAAATGTTCAACATCAAGGCACATGCGTAGCAATAAATACCTTAAACGCATATCAATTATTGCGAGATCTGTTAAATAAGAGAAGTCTAAATCAATATATTTATTTAGCTTTGGCCCACCGGGATGTTTTAAGAAGTTTTTGCGATAAGCAGTCAATTTAAAATAATTGTTATTCTCTTCTAGATATTTTTTTGCGGATTCTTTAGAAATATATTTAAAGGTTATACCTTTAGAATCCATATACAGAATTTGATCAGCAATATTCAATTTAGGCTTTCTCATAATAACACCTTCTGGTTAAAATATAGTAATATTTTAGCATATTTCCCCTAATCTTTATATAGAGACCCTTCGTTATCGAAAATGAGGAAATATATGACGAAATTGGGTGACTGTTGCACATAAAAAGAAAGGTCCCCACCGTTTACGGCGAGAGACCCTTGAAGAGAAGTAGTACACTAGTACAGCTACACTGGATATCTTATTATCCTGCATCTTCCAGGATACAATTAGGGGTTAGCAAAGACCCTCATCGGTACCATGCGATGAAGGCCAGGAGTTTGATGAGAAGGACATATTAGATATTATGCCAGAGATTCTATTTCTATGACCACAAAATAAAGGCCCCCACCCATTTCCGATGAGGGCCAAGTAGGACGTGTGACAATGCGAGGGATAGTATGTCCTAGACCCCAGTTATTATCCCCTCACATCTTCCACAAAAAGACCGCTTGCAGTACCAAGCTCCAACTTAATCTCAAACGACCACAGCTCTCTTTTGATCTCGCTCTAACAGTGAACGCACAACATTCTATTACTGAAATTCTCTTGAATTGTCTTTACTCTTCTCCTCTTTGAATACTATCTCGCAAAAAGATAGCCATATATACCCAGACAAATACCAAATCCCCAAGAATAACTAACCAATGATAATGCGTTATCCAAAATAAAAAAGCGGGTAGAAATACTAAACCAACTACCGCAAGCCAGTTTTTTAAATTATGTTTAAATCGTTTATTAAATAATGAATCAAAAAAATTCGCTATTATTAATAAATTAAAAAATCCTTCTATTAGCAAAATTAATATAGCGATCTTTCCATAAAGATCTGCCTTTTGAAGAGCTAGCGAGAATGCACTTAACACTCCTATCAAAATAAATGCGACTACTAGAAATAGTATAGGTTGTATGAATGAATTAAACTTTGTTCTATTTAAAAAACTGCTCATCTCTCCAATAAAATATCCACTTGGCTGCGTAGAAACAGGGTCTTGCTGCAAACTTTTAAGCCTCATGATCTCGACCTTTAAATCTGATAAAAAACGATCTATTCCCTCTCGATTCATAACTTCTCTTAGTATGTGAGCTTTCTTAATTAATTCCTTTTCAAAGTATGGGTAAGCATTAGCTAACTTTTGGTTGAGGTCCGTAACGTTATCGTTTCTTCGGAGTAATAGTAGGACCTCGAGTTCACCATAGATTAAAAGAGCCTTATCAATCCTATCGGCGTTCTGTTTATCAACTTCTATTAAGCTATTCCTTACCTCTTTATAAATCCAAACTCCAATTATTATTAATACCGCCGCTACTATATCACTCGCTTGCTTAGACTCTAGAGCCTTCGCGAACAGTATATCAGGCATATAGAAAACACCTCCCTTGTTATTTGTTTAGCTGTCATTGGTTTAATGAAACTTATGACTTATTTTAGATTTTCTTATCATCTCATAATTCTCCTGCAAAATTAGGGGAAACCTGTCCCCTAGAAATATAAAAGCCCCTACTACAATAAGTAAGGGCCTTAACGTTCTTCAACCAACTCTTTTATCGGCTCTCCGAGACAGCGGCCAACCGCGCAAGTATACATATTTGAGGATACTTCAGACCAGCTTCGATGCAATAGAGATGGTTCGGATCCATGTCGACAATAGCGGCAAACTGTGCTTTAGATAGCTTGCGCCATTTGCGGTAGTAGGCTAAGTTTTGGCTAGGTTTTGGTTGGTTAAGAGCATTTTAGGAAAGCTCCTCTCGGGCTCCAGCGTCTAGAGTTATTGCTTTGAAACTAATCTACTAATTTGAGCACAATCTGTCAACTAACAGAATGACCCCCATCGAAGAGAGTCATGAGTAGGCTAGGACTTCGATGGGGGTTGAGAGGATTTTCATGTATTCAGTATTTAGAGACTTTGTGAAATTTCCAATAATTTTCCGAAGCAGTTATTTAATTAGTTTCACTTAGTCTCTTTCTTTGTATCTCAGTTACTTTATTACTGTTAAAAGCAGCTCCTTCAAACCTTCTTCTTTCATCAATCCAATACGGATCATTTGTTAAGCATAAAATATGCCTGACAACTCCGGTTTGCGACCATTTAATCTTTCTTTTACCCATTACTTCTTGTTCGATCTCTGGTAACTTATCCTTGATTTTTATATAAGACAAGAATAAATCATTTAATGATACTTTGTATTTAATTAGCTCATCCAGTAATTGGGCATTAGATTTATCTTCGTGCATCTTATCTATGAAATAGTAGTCAAGAAAGGCCGATAAACTATCTAAATTTAATTCTTGGTTAATGTCGAACTCTCCTTTTGCATTAAATAATGTGTTTTTATATTCTTCCCTTTCTTTTCTTAATGTCTCAAATCTATCATCAGCTATTTCAAATAGAGCACTTAACTGAAATAGCTTTCTCTGAAATATTGGAGGAATATGTTCTTTCTTTTTATACGAAAGTTTATGCGAAACATCTGCCCATGCATGCATTAATATTGTTCTTATTTGTAATTCTGCTTTCAATCCACCTAATCCACGGAAATTAGGTGCCTTCAACCATTCTCTTTTTACTTCTATGATAATGTGGTATGATCGATACCCAAACTTATCTGGTTCAAGTAAGTCACCTTTATCCTGAGATTCATGTACCACGAATTCATCATAAATTATATTTTTGATTTTAGTAACATCATTCGGGTAATAGCAGACAATCCTTAAGCCACAAATATCTTCAATGTCTTTGAAAGGGTCTTGGTAATTCTTTCTGGATATTTTGTCCACGAATGAATTTATGTCCTTTACCCTGTCATAAACATCAAGATATGCTATTTTATTCTCGTCTAATAGACATTTTAGTGCCTCCCTTAAGTTCGAGGCTAACTTTTTATAATTTGGTTCACATTCTTTAAATATCTGTATCACTTGTTCCTGTTCCTGTTCTTCTTCCTGTTCTTCCATCATATTTCCCCCCTTTTAATTAATACTCGATTATCTAATCATCTCACAACTCTCTCGCGAAGTAAGGGGAAACCTGTCTCATGAAAATATAAAGACTCGGCAACTGGGTCTTTCGTTTTATTCTGCAAATATAGTCGTATAACCATTAAGGTTGTCACATGGCAGGAAATAGCGTTAATTCGCGGAAACTCTTCTTTTAGTACACATGAACTTGGTGAAAATTAAGTTAAAAATTTGTTTTCACGTTTCAAGATTGTGTATATACTAAAGATAGGAGGTGCTTGGTATGCTAAATATTTTCAGGCCATTAAAATTCCTGAGGGAAACTAGAAAAAAGGTAGATATTGATCAGAAAAAAATAGATGCTGATGTCTCCTCCTTTAATAAGGAGTGGGATACTTGGAAAAAGAATCAGACCAGGAAATGGTTACCGGGGAACAAATACCGCTAATAGATATTCTATATAAGGATACCTACAGGATCGATTCATTTTTAGCTCAAATTACTAGCGGAGTCTTGCGTAGTGTGAGGCATCAACAAGGAACTACGCAGGGCTCCTCTAAGTCTGCCGAGGGAAACATAGCCTTTCTTAAGGGTGGTGCTTCTGGAAATCAAGCGGAGTCTAAGTGGGCAGAACAGATATCTGAACCTCACGATAATTCCATCTTAAATCTTCTGGATAATTTGGACTTACAAGCTGTATCAACGCTTCCAGATCAAGCCTCAGGTAAGCTGATTCATTTTCAAGGGAATATCTTTATTAGAAATCTTAGTACTATGCTGGATATAGTTAACTTAATGATCGATACGCCCCAATTAGCAAACGCGATCGGTGAAGATGCTAAAAGTATTGGCGGCATGATTGAAGCCGTATCCAAGGTTCTTCAATTTGGACTAGAGATTGAACTCTTATTAGATGATAAGAGTGTTATTATTGGCAATCTGAAGGAAAAATATCTAATGGAGACCCATTATAATCTACTTAAAAGTTATGGAATGTCTTTGCCTGGAAAATGGAACGTAATTGGCGTAGTTGATGACAATAAAGAGAATTCAACTTATACCAGCAAAAACGGCATGCGTAGTGGCTTAGACCAATACTCATCTATGCTCAAGAATATGTATTTGGCAGATACTTCTGGTTATATATTAACTCCAATACTGATCTTTAGAGAACTCAATAAATGACCACTTATTAGCCCTTCGGCCCAAACCGAAGGCTATTCTTTATGTACACAAACGCAAAAAGCCCTCCCACCATTACTGCGAGAGGGCTTTCGTCTTTTATGCAGTCTGTTGATCAGGAGCAGTCGCCTCAGTAGTAGTGGTAGTGGTAGCAGGTTAGATAGCGCCCTAGTCAGTCATAGGCGGTAAACTTGGCTGTCAGATCACTCACTAAAGGATTGCTTACTTGCAGGTCCCTCAATATTTCCCATAACTATTGCATATCAAATAACGATTTCGATAAATGAATATCTCAGTTGTCACCACTTATAAAATACCAGAATACAATTATTTAAGATCCGATAAGGAAGGAATATCCTTTGCAAATGTGGAATATTCTCCCTTGGTGATGAATATGGATAAAGGTTCTGATAAAAAACCTAAAGTTATTAATACACTTAAGTACTATCGAGAAAAGCTTGGTGTCACGCAGAAGGAAATAGAGTTCCGGACTGGTGTAGGTAACCGGCACTGGCCCTACTATGAAAACGGTACGCATGAGCCTAAGGTTTCATTGGCCCAGCGCATGGTGGCTGCGTTTAATGATATAGCTACCGAAAAAGGAATTGAATTGAAAAGGTTAACAGTAGATGATTTGTACCCCCCTCAGTAGACCTCCATAAAAAGGAGGCCTATTTTTTTATGCTTTTAGGGAATACATCACGGTTTTTCGAGTATCCATTACTAAGCACTTAGTATTTACTAAAATCTTAGTAGAAAGGAGTTAATCCATGTGAACCAACTCAAAGTCACTAGCGTTGCCTTGACGCCCGATCAAATTAAATTCACTAGGGGCAAGGGCAATACCAGCCGCTTTATCCGTAGCCTGATAGACCGTGAAATAGGCAACGAACAAGCTACCGAGCGATGTCAATCGCTGGTTAGGGCTTATCAGAACGTATTAAAGATACCGCAGGGGGGAGTGAAGTGGTCAAATGAAGCAACAGAGCCCGATTGAAGAGATCAAAGAATCCATCAAGTTCATTTGGGTTCATCGTAAAGGCAACGACGCACACGCAGCTGTCCAGGATGTTATCGATGCAATATGGCCAACGGCCCCAAAGCCAAAGATCGAGAAGAAAATTAAGCTATCAGGGGAAGCGTATAGGTTCATCATTGCCCTGGGCGCTGGCCTCGGGTACAAGGAATTTAAAGGGCGGGAGCAATTGTTTGGTGACGCCATGGGTGGAACATGCCAGATTGAAAAGAGAGGAAAGGTGATCACCATGCAAGCATCTACAGCTGAGATCAAGAAGGAATACCCCTATGCCTTTGATCCGTCGAAACATAAAGGATACCTCCCGATCCATTGCGGATGGAGCGCCACTGGTGAAGTAGTGGAAGACCTTGCTGACATCATAAATCTCATCATTGCCGGTCATCCCAAGGCTGGAAAGAGTAATTTCCTCCACGGCCTGATAATGAACATCCTGCAAAACAAGAAAGCCTTTACTCGAATTGTTGTGTTCGACTTCAAACGCCTAGAGTACTCCTATCTCAAGAATCATGTTTTATTAGTTACCCAAAATGAAATGGCACCCATTGTATTTAAGACCTTGAATGACAAACTAGATAAGCGCCTGGCCATCTTAGAGGCTGCCGACTGTGTGAAGATACATGAATACTTAGAGAAAGGCGGGGAAATGCCTTTTATACCAGTGATTATTGATGAGCTCGCGGAAATGGCAGATGAAGAATGCCAGACCTATCTTAACCGGCTATTACGTTTAGGTAGAGCAGCGGGTTTCCTCGTGATCTGCGCTACCCAGCGACCGTCCAGCACCATGATGAAAGCCTTTGGAGACAGCAAGGCCATGTTCACGGGAACGCTCTGCTTTCACGTCCGCGATGCGATCAACAGCCTAATGCTCCTGGACAACGATCGTGCTTCCCTCATCCCCAATAATCCTGGTCGTGGTGTGTTCCAATGGGATAACGAAGTAGAAATTCAAGCTATGTACCTTCCTGTCAAGAAGGCGCGCCAACTCTTGAAGGATATTGATCGAGTTGAGGTGATGAACTTTGTTGAGCAACCACAAAAAAGGCTCCCTCCGAGATAGGGAACTGTTCAGGATTTTAGAATCTCAAGGTGCTCTCAATACGGAGCAGGTCCAAGGATTACTCTTTAGGGATAACGTCCCACATACGGCAAGAAGAAGGCTTAAGAAGCTATATGATGACAAGAAGGTCAAGCGTGACCGTATCTCCATCAGTGAACCATTCTTCTATTACCTAGATAAAAAGCCGGGTCAGATTGATCACGTTTTAGGGGTATCTTGGGTTTATGTATGGATCATGTCAACGCTCAACTCCATGGAAAGGCTCCACTGTTTTGATCGAGAGGTTAAGGATTATAAGTTAGTCAGGCCTGATGCATTCGTTGGAGTTAAAAACCTGTGGAAAGATTCATTGGCTTTCTTCTTCGTGGAGCTAGATATCGATGAGAGTGGGAATGATTTCGGAATTAAGGTTAGAAGGTACAATGAGCTTTACATTTCAGAAAACTACCTGAATCAGTGGTGGGTCCCTCTCTCCAAGCGTTTTCCTCCTATCATCGTAGTGACCACAGGAAGAGTGAAAAAACTTCAAGAGAAAATCCAAAAAGAGAACGTCCAAAACTTAGAATTCAGGGTGTACTCACTAGATCGAGTGAAGGAGGAGTGTATAAATGGGAGCAGCCGCAGTAGCAGCCTTCGGGCCTAGCGCACCAGGGTTCGTGATTGTAATTCTCGTTATGTTGGGAGTTGGTAGCTGGTTGGCCGAAATGATCACAAGTGCTGTGGGAAAGGGCCAAATCTCTGCCATGATTCGAACAGGATCACTTATCGCCGCCATAATCGCAGTAGTTACCGTGGCGTGGAAGCTTTTGAACCTATTCTTCAACTTCACACAAGGGAAATTGTGATATGGCTCAATGGGTAGCAGATTCGATGCTCATAGCTATAGTTGGATTTATCGGGTATGTTCTCTGTATAGCAGTCGAGAGGAAAACGATTGGCCAAATGGTGATCTTGGTAGCTGTTCTGTTGTTCGCTAATAAAACGATCGTTGACCTGAAGCCTGTTATCGACCAACTCAATGCTGTTAAGGATGATCTAAATACTATCAAAGAAGTTAAAGACAAAATCGGAGGCGCACCTATCTTGGATTGGGCACCGGGAACGGGTATTCTAAAAGATCGTCAGGGTTGGGTAATTCCGAGCAAGTGAATTTATTAACTTGCTCGTTCTCCCTGTCCCCGCTTCATTCCTCTCGCGCTCTTTTCCCCTTCTCCCCTTAACCCTCTTTTTCCTAGAATATTTACTTGATTTTAGCGTGTTTTAGCTTGTACATTGGTCAATTTAGGGACCAGGTGATGTACCAAGCAAAGGACCAAGTCAATGATCAATACCGATAGTTGCAAATCTTGGTGTAAAACCATTAAGAATGTCGGATGGCAGGGAATACCTATCCCATGCAGAACTTAAATAACTGTTTTTACTAAACAAAAATCAGAAGGAGAGGCGTCAAATCATGAGGATATTTACATCAAAAAAGACATTAGCCAGTTTAGTGATCGCGGGTATGGCCCTAACAATGGCCCCGTTTAATGCCTTTGCCGACACTGGGGTAACGACTGCGCGACTTTTCGGTTCGGACAGAATTGGAACATCCACTGCGGTAGCGGATGCTGGCTGGACGACTGCTAACACTGCCATCTTGGCTCCATCAGACGATGCTGATTTAGTTGATGCATTATTGGCTGCACCATTAGCCGGTAAGACAGCTCCGATCCTCTTGACAGACAGCAACGCACTGACTCCTGCTACTCAAGCTGAATTAGTCAAGCTGGGCGTTAAGAACGTCTATGTGGTTGGCGCCATAAACCAGGCTGTCGTTGATCAAGTGAACGCGATAAGCGGCGTAACTACTACCGTGCTCAGCGGGTCAGACAGCATTGCAGTGGCGACGGCTATTGCTGCTAAACTAACCAATCCTGCAGGCTCTTTTGTAGTCGGTCACAGTGCCTTGGCTGACGCCTTGTCAGTAGCTTCCTATGCTGCAGCTAACAACTACTCAATCCTAGTTGCTAATACTGATGGAAGTCTTCCTGCATCAGAAACTGCTTACAAAGGCGCCACTACGTACATCATCGGCGGACCTACTCTCGTTGCAGACATCCCTGGCGCTACTCGTCTCTTTGGAGCGGATCGCTTCGCTACAAATCTGGCGGTACTCAATGCCTTAGCGTATAAATATGATCATGTCTATGTTGCTAACGGCACAGACGGCCACTTGGTTGACTCCCTCGTTGCATCATCCCTTGCTGCTGAGTCAGGTGCACCTATTGTTCTTAATGACACTAATGGAGACGGTTCAATTGCATCTACTAGCATTAATAGCAAGCTGACTTCAACGGCTGTAGTAACTGCTCTTGGCGGTCATACCTTGGTTACTGATGCCGATGTTGCACAAATAACGACTAATATCATCTATCTACCAATTATGCCACCAGTAGTAGTCACGCCTCCAGTAATTACACCACCCGTGGTAACCGCGCCAATAAGTTTAGGTGCAGGGACATTTACTATTGGGAAGAACATTGCACCAGGGAGATATACCATTACCACCCCATCTGGTTCAGGTAATTTTGTTGTACAGGATAAAAGCGGTATGCCCGTAGTTAATGAGATTTTGGGAAACGGTAGCCTTGGAGTTAAAAAAGTTATAGCGACACTTCCTGATGGCGACAGTATTAATATATCTGGTCTTAGCGAGGTGGATTTCGCTCTGTACCAACCACCTGCAATAGGTACTTCTCCTGTAAAAACTGACGAGGGCGCTGGAGAGTATACCGTGGGAATTGATATACCAGCAGGGAGATATGTAGTATCAGTTAATGGTAGTGGATCGGGTAATTTTGTTGTAATGGGAACAGACGGGATGCCTAAAACAAATGAAATATTAGGTGGCGATATGGGAGTTAAAAACGTGACTGTTGACCTAAATAACAATGATGTAATAAATATTTCAGGTATGAACGATGTCGTTTTTGAACCCACGAATTAGTATAGACCAGGACATATTCTCTAAAGAAAAATTAGCAGGTACCTAACAACAAGGAGGTTAAAAAATGAAAAAGATTATATACTTATTATCCATCGTGCTCATGGTCGTATTGTTAGGATGCGGAACACCAGCCCCAGTCGCCCCTACTAAGGAAGTGACACAACCGGCTAAGGCTAGCACTGCAGCGGAAATATGTAGCAGTCTAAAAGCAAGTGGGCTTCCAATGGACAACGTAATCGTTTATACGGAAGAAACAGATACAAACAAGTTACTCGGTAGGCCAAACCAATACACTAGCAAGGCTAATTTTGCTGATACGAGAGCAGCACAGATCACTAAAGATAATCCTGTTGGAGGGTCCGTAGAGGTTTTCGCAAACCCCCAAGACGCCAAAACCAGAGAGGAATATGTAAGTAACATCTCAAAAAGTTCGCCGATGTTTTCGCAGTATCTGTACCTAAAGGGAACTGCATTATTACGGATAGATCACGATTTAACCCCAAGCCAAGCTAAAGAATATGATACTGCTTTTGAAAAAAACGGTTAAATAACACCTTAAACGCAATAAAAGGCCTCAGCAATTAAGCTGGGGCCTTACTCTATTCACACAAAAAAAGTCCCCTCGTTAGGAGGGGGAGAGTAAGAGGAGAGAGAGTAAGAAACGAGAAGGTCTATATTTCAACCCGTGAATTTACGAGTGTTTTGCTACTGTATTTATCATAAACCGTATTTGTTACCATTCCGTGAAGCCTATGTGAATATAATATTAAGCTAACCATATTTTAGGTAATCTAAACACTTTGAAAACTTCAATATTTGATTCCGAAAGGCATATTTTTACAAAAGAAAAACACCCGAAGGTGCTTAGTCCAGTATTTTTAATTAACTTTTATGGGAGCACCACCTCATTTATAAGGTTTAGGCCATGCGAGATTTGGGCTGATTGCGTTTATTGTGAAATCGATACACTTGGTATCCAGTCCTGTTTCCACCTGTAATGTGAATTGCTGTTCGGTAGTAGGAACCGCGAAGGCTATTTCTCCGCGCTTCATATTGTTCACGCCACTAAGTACCTCACCCGATATATCCCCAACTGTCCCCTCCATGGGAACAGGGGTGAAGGTATATTCATGAGAATCCTTTAGGACAAAATTAGTAAAACTGCTGAAGTATGGCTTATCTTGAAGGTTCATTATTGAAAAATCGATAACGGCATAATACCTACCTTGCGGCAACAGCATATCGGGGTCGGCAGTGCGATTGCCTTCTACGCAAAAAAGAACACTTTTGTCTACGACAACTGCTTTCTTGGTAGCGTATAACCCTCCCTCTTTTGCCTCGATAATTTTTCCATTGGCAATTGATTGATTTATACCAGCTGTGTACGGATTTAATGAGGGTGGTGGCTGCGGTGGCGATTGATTAGTATATTGAGCTTGAGGAGTTGCACTTGTTTCACTTTGAGCCAGTGTAGGCGTTTGGGCTTGTTCTTTAGGCTGCGTTAATGTATCAGGTGAAGTAACTGCGGGTAGAGATGGATCAACTACCGCCGATTGTTGATTAATAACTGCGTTAGCACTAGCTAATGTTCCCGCCTTGTACGCACCAAAGATTATCCCTGTGATACATACCGCAACTATGGGTATCCATATCTTCTTACTGATCATGGTTTTACCCCTCCTTGACGATATAATAACATATATTTACATGTAAATGGCGATAGATTTACATCCGCGACGACCTGCGACTGTTCGCGATAAGGCCCCAGCGGCTGGGGCCTTTCCTTTACTCAAAAAATGATCCATGTCTATTGGGGTTACATTGAGCGAGGGATCACTTTAGGGGTCACGCCCTAAACACCCCCTGAGTAGCACGAGTTATGAGACCGATATTCGTTCTATCAACGGTCCTTGCTACGCTTTGCGGATCAGATGCTCCGTAGATATGATATACAGGAGACATGGTTACTTGAGCCACGCCGGGTTGACTTGCTTGAGGGTATTGATACGAAGTATGGCTGGGCCAGAATCCGTCCTTATCGCGCGGTAGAGGGTTGCTCGCGTTGCCATTCGGTTGACCAAATGTCCCGGCGAGATTATTCGCAATATCTTGTGGTACACCACTATTAAATATTGCTATGCCCTTTTTTAACATAGACCAATCATGAGTCGATAACCCATCGATGCCACCCGCAATTATTGTGATTAGGCCTGCGATTGATCTTAAGGTAGCCCCAAATATTTCAAAGGTCGAGTTTATGGCCATAACGCCAACACTTAGTGCGCCAGACTTACCTAACGCTTTTCCGAGATCGCCAAGGCTTGTCATAATATCGCCAAGACTACCTTTTAAATCGCCAAATCCCTTACCGAGGCTTGCTAGGGTGCCGTTATCATCGAGCGACTTCCATAGTCCGGAGAATAGGGATTCACCATGGTTCTTATAAGTGTTGTAATCGTCGATCAATAATAGTAGCGCAGTCATACCTAAGATCAGAACTCTGGACATGAGATGGCATTATGGTGTTACAAATACCTTCATTGAACCTTGGAACCCTTGCCACTAGCGGAAAGGGCTATATTGAAGCAAGTCGAGTTTTGCGTATTAATTAATGGTGATAAGATATTTTTCG
>JARLHU010000154.1 GCA_031292095.1 Desulfosporosinus sp. | reverse complement strand
GATCTGTTACAGTTGATGTCTGTGCTTAAACAGATGGCCTTTCAAAATGGTATACGAGAAGCCTTTATTATAGCCGTGATCGTTACTGTTATTGCTTTTATTGCGGCACTTTTTATCGGGAAAAAACAAAAACCGTTTGATACAGCTATTGAGGTTGGAGTAGCGGACCAGCCAGATCCGAACATAGGCTTAGTATAATCTCCCAAGAATCCTCCCTGTTTTAATGGGGAGGATTCTTGGCGCCAGCGTTCTTATTAATATTATTATATGGATCATACTGACAAATTAGCCATAGCCTGCGGCCTCTGTTTATTGTTAATCAGCATAGGGGTAGCAGATAAGATCGATCTTGTTTCAAGCGGTGGGACGTAAGCAAGAGTCATCTCTATGTTCGTAAGAGAAAAGGAGTATAAGTTGGCTGGGAGCGGCGTTAATATGTGATCCTTCAATTCTCCTCCTTGATGAACCTGCGATTCTATTGTATTGGGCACCAGCCGTTTGTTAACACGGATAGTGGCGTGCATTGAAGCATGATAAAGTTGGTTGGAATATGTTAAGGTCCTTACAGAAAAGGTCTTTTAATTTTTCATAAGACAGGTTTCGCCTAATTTCGCAAGGAAACTATGAGATGATTGAGCCATCTTGAGTTAATACCCATTGGCCGTATGTAGAAAGCTGTGCTTCCATAAGGAGAATTGGGAGACTGGCTTTGTAGATATTTTGTCTATAACTGGAAGCTTAAAATGAGGAAGCTCGAATATGCCCTTCTTTCAGAACATAAAGAACGCTCTGGAAAGAAGGGCATATTTGTAATGGCGTTTTATGGCAGGTATTTTAAGAAAGTTGTTGAAATCTTGATAAGAGTAGCTGAACGAATTTCTTATGACCTGACGCTTCAGTAGGATATCGCGTAACTCTATCTCAGTAAGGGGAGGCATTTATGAAAAAGAATCATAAAATTTTAGTTTCAATTGGAATTGTCTTATTGTTAACAGTTACAACGCCAGGGATATTTTTTCCAGTGAAAAAAGTCATTAACTTAAAAGTATTACCAAAAGAAGCAATGAGTTACTCAACAGCAATTAATTTTATCAAGACTGAACAATTGTCCGAAGAAACTGAAATTCTTGACAATTTACACGGATTTAGAAATTCCAACTCTGAAGCAACTGAAAATATTGCCAAATTATACGCAGAAGCAATTAGTTACTCAACAGCAATTAGCTTTATCAAAGCTGGACAATTGTCTGAAGCAACTAAGATTCTTGACAATTTAAATGGATTTAGCAATTCCAACTCCAATGCGACTGAAAAACTTGCCAAATTAAACGCATATAAAAGTTCCAACATCTTAGTTGAGTATATTGATGTGTTGAGAGAATCAAAATTAGGTTTACCACCAGATTTAATTTTAGATTATTATTTTAATATAATTCCCGAAAATTACAACGGTGATTTATCAAAGGAAATCAACGAATATCGAACGCAATTAGAACAGGCAAGATTGAAAGCCGATGCATATGCGAAATCCATCGGGTATGCAAACGCCAGTGCAGAAGCAAGAGCGAACCCAATGGCAAATGAGAAAGCCCTTGGATACAGAATTGACTTAGAAAGAGAAAGTACCGATATACCGACAACTTTAGCTAACGTAGGTAACAAGATAGCAGAAATATATACCACATGGGGAGGGTATTTGGATTTATATATGAAGGAAAATCCAGACAACACACACTATAACCCAAGGCAAGACATTAGTAAGGAACATAAAGTTCGAGTTGTTAAAATGGAATATCCGAATGGTCTTGAATCAAGGTATGGATTTTTCAATTATGCTTTAATAATTACTGTTTATGATGCAAGAACATCTGAACTATTAACTTCGGCAGGTCAGTGGGCACACAGTAAACCACTCGCAAAGTAAATTTCAAAATAACAGTAATTCGCTTCTGGGAACGACAAAAAATCAAAGCTTTTTACAGCCATAATCCGACCTGAATTTTAAAAAGGCAATCATTTATTGCTGGCGAATCAGCTTCTCATTATCCATACAATTGGATAAGTTTGTAATGCGAAGTTATACGATGTTGAATTGATAAGATGTAGATGAAAGTGTTCGCAAATATTATTATAGAGGGAATATATTAAGAGAAATAACTGCGACACTATTTTGGGGTTTAGTGTTGAAATTTCCAAACACTCTTGATGCATATACAAAGGGAATATTTCATATTGGGGTTAGCGACACGATCCAATGCAGTCCTGGGCCTTTCGGCTTGGGACTTTTTAATTAGGTTTTATAATAAGCGCTTTTGGTGGTTTCGGATTAGACACATCGTAAAAAATATTTTAGAGACAACATTATTCTATGGGAGATTCTTTTAATTTTTAACGTAGTAATAAGTGAAGAGGTGAAAGTGTGGAAGAGGATGAGATTCTTGTAGGATTATTAAAACGTGACCAGTTAGCTTTAAACGCTCTAATGAATGTCTATATTACAGCTGTTTATACATTGTGTTCTTCTATACTTGGCGGAGCTGGTACGACAGAAGATATAGAAGAATGTACCAGTGATGTATTCTACATGGCTTGGAAATCCGTAGACAAATATGATACTCATAGGGCTAAATTGAGGACATGGGTGTTGATGATTGCCAAATACGTGGCTCTTGAGCGTCGTCGCACTCTAATGCTGAAAGTCAACAATCTTCCATTCAATGAAGAGATCATTACATTGAAGATTCAAGAAACAATGTTTAGCACGATAGAAGCTCGTGAAACATTACAGTCCGCTCTAAACACACTCACAGTACAAGAACGTGAACTCATATATAGACGGTACTTTTTAGATGAAAGTATAAAGGATTTAGTAAACTGTTATGGTTTAAGTCGTCAATCTATTGACAACCGACTTTGGCGAGCTAAAAAATCACTTAAGGATTTCTTCAAAACAAGAAATGAAGGAGGTTGAAGAACGATGACTGACAATCATATGGATATTGAAGGAGAATTAAAACGATTGGGTGTTCCAGACGATATTGCGGAGGTCACACAAACGTTTACCTATGGGCCTGATCAAGCGTCAATAGAGAGAATTAAACAACGCACTATGCAAATGGCACAAAGTGATCCAATAATTAATGAGCAAAAACGTAATCATCTTAAATTATGGATTGCTCCCGCAGTGGCCGTGGCAGCAATCTTTCTGGTGATTATCTTGAGTATTGGCCCAAATAATGTCATGGCAGCAGTGAACAGTCTGCTTTTGTATATTCCTGGTTTTGGGATACACTCCACCGAAAACGTTAACCTTGTTGCCCCTAATCCTGTCCGAGCAGAAAGAGAAGGAGTGAAAATAGATATTAATGGATTATTGGGAGATGGCAAAGGCACATCATTGATCGCTTATGTCGAAGGAAAAATTCCGGATATAAATAGTTCGTATTTAGTGGATTTGTCAGGAAAACGCTATCCTTATCAAGGTGGCGGTATAGGAGAATCGGCTGGAACCGGAACTAGGATTATTCAGGTTTTAGGGTCATGGTACAAGGCTTTACCCGCAAATGTCAGACAGGTTGCCTTAGTAATTCCTAGTCTGTCAAATTGGACAATAAACATTCCATTGGCGCCTGCATCAAGTCTAAATGCTTCAGAGAAATTTGGTCCGTCAGTTAAAACAAATAATGTGATTGTATCTGGCCAAGCCACAAGTTTTGCTGATGAGACGAAGGTAACACTTCTCGTACAAAGTTTAAGGGGGGGCATATTTCAGAACGTGAATGAACCGGTGCTTACTGGTTCGGATGGCGAAATTTATCCCTTAAATAGTCAACCGGGGTTCCTTGGAAGTGGCTTGTCGTATTTTTCTACGAACCCTCACGTTGGAACTAGAATCACAGTTATGATACCGTCACTTTTGCTACAACAAGATGTTCAGGGGAATGCCGTAATTCCGGTGCCGGAAAAAGATTCCCCTCTGGCCCTCAATCAATCTCTTAAATTAGGTTCATGGAACTTAAAATTAAGAAAAGCGGAAGTTGTAGTCCAAGACGGTACTTGGTTACGAGTTTATGTCGAACCGGATTCAATTGACGGGGCGACAGTAAATGGGCTGGAGAAATTAAGGGTAAACGGCAAAGAGGATTCTTGGTGTTCTGAGTTCGATAAGTCAACTGGAAGTATGAAGTGGTTTCAAGTACCCTATCCCCAAGGAAATAAAAATGTAAGTATTACAGTCAATCAAGTACATGTCCAGGTAGATGGACCCTGGAAGATAGACTTGCCTGTAGCACCAGGTTTCGATTGATGACCAATCATGTGATATTTTTGGGTCGAATACATAAAAAAGAGAGGGGGCTAGAGTATGAATGATATTAGTTTTAATTTTGGCCTATTTGGTTTGGCCGCTACTTTCAACTTTTTATTATTGATTATGGGCTTTGTTTGTTTAATTCAGCTTCTACGATTTTTAACTAAGGGTATTAAAGCACTAGAAATTTATATTACTAAAAATATGTCGAATAAGAAAATCGAAGTAAAAGATAGTCAAACGTCTCTTATCGATTCGGAAGAAAAATTGCTCTGATTGGCCAAACACTTACACCTGGTTAAGTTTTATGAGATGGGTGCAACCGCCCCAATATCAGATCGTGTCCTTTTATCCAAAGGCTTCCGCTAATTCTTATTTTGTGCAGGTATAATGGACAGGTTGAACTTCACAAAATCCATAAAATTGGGATATATCGTCTAAAAGTTAAGTTGAGCTAATCAATTAAAAGACACTAGAGAGTGTAAAACCTTTGGGCTGGTCGAAAGAAAAGTCGTAGAAGGGGCTGCCTTTTCGTGATGCCCGTAGACATCATTTTGAGACAACCCCTTATTAGCACCAATTGCACTATGTACACTAAATGGGTCTTTAGCGAAGGTTCTAAATTTTGGAACATCGCTTTTTACACTGAACTATAGCCCCAATCATTACCAAAACCGCAATCGAATCCAGAATTACAGCGAAAATTTATTACCTAGGTGCATGTGGCGATTTGACATTCCCTAAAGTGATAAACAATAAATAAATATCGATAATCAATAAAATAATATTGATTAAAGGGGATTTTGCGTATATACTTAATCGAAATGTAGCTTGCAAGAGGGAGGGTTTTTGAGCTTGATTATTTTAGATCAGAAAGGTTTTTCGGGTATAGTAAAACATATTTTGGACCTCGTATTTGTGGGAGGAATAGGTATTTTTTTGAGTTTGCCGATTGCATTGAAATGGTATTTAGGATTAATGTACACAAGAACAAGCGAAAATTATAATTTCTTATTAGGATTTCTATTTATAACTGGTATTTTCGCTTTGTTAATCGTCAATGAAATTAGAAAATTATTAAAGAACTTAAATAAGAATAATCCCTTTATCATTGAAAATGTAACATGTCTCAATCGAATTGCGATCTCATGTTGGTTAATTACAGCTTGTTATATCATTAAAATAATTTTCTATAATTCTTTTCTAACCATAATTGTAGCAATGGTATTTATCATCACGGGACTTTTTTCTGTTATCTTAGCGGAGGTTTTTCGACAGGCCGTTGTCGTTAAAGAAGAAAATGATTTGACCATATAATGGAGGCGCAACATGTCAATTATCGTAAATTTAGACGTAATGATGGCAATCAGAAAAATAAGCTCATCTGAACTTGCTGCAAAGATAGATCTTAGTCAAGCAAATTTATCAATTTTAAAGAACAATAAAGCAAAGGCAATTCGCTTTTCAACCTTAGAGGCAATCTGCAAAGCTTTATCTTGCCAACCGGGAGATATCTTAGCCTATGAAGATGACGACCATATTCTAAAATAAATTATTCTAGAAAGGGGCAGTATCATGGAGGACTTATGGATAGTTCAAGAGGATAAGGACGACGAAAAAAACACACTGTTCAAAAAGGAAGATATATACATCCTCATCTGTTCAGTTCTGTTAGGAATACTTTTTAATATTTTATTTTATAAAAAACCCTTGGGAATTTCATATCCGCTATTTGTAATGGCTTTTTATATAGCTTTTTTATGGATTTTACGTCATAAGATAACCTATAAATTAAATTTTGGCTGGTTTCTGACGATACCTATTATGGTGTTATCTTCCACGTATTTTATTTTTTCAAATCAAATTTTTGCTGTATTAAACTTTTTGATAATACCCGTTTTAATAATTGCTCAAACAATCTTGATTAATGAAAAAAACTACCACAAATGGTTTGAGGCTAAATTTATTGAGGATATTGTTTATGGGATTCTCAATCGTGCATTTGGGTATACCTCAAAACCATTTATGGTTGGATTAAGTGCTATACGTATTAGGAAGAGTAATGGAAAATACGATGTTATAAAGAAAGTCTTTATCGGTTTGGCGATTTCGATTCCACTGTTACTGATTATCGTTTCCCTCCTCTCGTCAGCGGACAGAGTCTTTGACCATTTTTTAGTTGAAATATCAAGCTCGTTTGGAACTATAAATATCGGCGATTTTTCGATACAAGGAGTTATTGCTTTACTCATTACAATGATCGTATTCAGCTATTTATGGAGCTTCTCGAATCCCAATATTAGCGTAAAAAATCTGCAGCAAAGATCTATTGAAGCCAATAATAGTAGTTGTGATCCGATAATCTCCATTACTATTTTGAGCGTCATTAATTGTGTCTATGTAGCTTTTACAATTATCCAATTTGCCTATATGTTTGACTCAGTAAATCATGCTTTACCGCCGGATTTTACATATGCAGAATATGCACGAAGAGGTTTTTTTGAACTATTAATCGTTACGTTAATTAATTTCAGCTTATTGTTAAGTAGTATTAGATTCACCCAAAAAGGCGGTAAATTTGTTGCTAGAACTGTTCAGGTTCTGCATTCTCTCCTTATCTTCTGTACCGTGGTGATACTTTTTTCAGCGTATCTCAGAATGTCATTATATGAAGCAACCTATGGTTATACGTACTTAAGGGTGTTAACTCATAGTTTCATGATCTTCCTAGGTGTTTTGTTTTTGATAGCATTCTATAAAATTTGGAATGAGCGTATATCTTTGCTTAAACCGTATATTGTTATTACAATAATGGCTTATGTGATCATCAATTTTGCAAATATTGACGTAATAATCGCCAAAAACAATATAGATCGGTATGTTAAAACCGGTAAGCTCGATACTGATTATCTGAGGAACTTGTCTTATGACAGCATACCAGAATTAGTTGGACTGCTTAATGATAATAATGTGTCTGATGATATTAAGGGCTATTTAGCTGAACAACAAGAGGATCTATCTAAACAGCAAGCTTGGCAGTCCTCAAATTTATCACAGAACAAGGCAAAGCGAGTGCTTGCTCAATATAAATTATAAGGGGCATCCCCTGGGTTAGATCTTAGTATTCAAAAAAGGAGGGGGTAAATTGATAAATCGATTTGCCTTAGCTTTATTTGGTTTTCTTGTCTCATTAAGATTATTTTTCGTGGGAGTATATTTCTTCTTGGAGTATTTCGCAGCTAATGCGCCGTCAGATTTGGAAAATGGATTTGCGATAGCAATGGCGGCCATTACCGTGAGTTTATTTGGGTTAGGAATAAATGTTATATTCCACATTATTGTTTTAAGGAAAGCATCAGTGGAAAAAAGATTCAAAATAGATATTGATGAGATATTCCTTAATAGAAAAGACCGTCTATTAAAAAATGCTATAAGGATATTGGGATACTTAGCTATGATCTATTTTCTAGTGATGATAGTGTATGACGTTTTTATAGAGGGTAAGCCGTATTTGGAATTTTATTGTTGGTCAATAATTTGTACTGGTTTGTATATTATCTGGATCAACAACATTTTCCGTAGAAAAGATGCTGTTGATGTTTAATGAGCTTAGTAATCCCCACACCTCGCTCAAAGTGGTGTGGGGATTACTGTGATCTTGAAAATTCTTCACGGATTCAGAAACTATTTGTGGCACAAGTCACGCCAACAAAACAATGTGAACGGGATTGATTTACTAAAAACAAAAAAGAACGCTTCAGCGATCTTTTGAAAATGTGTATATAGTTTTGAGGCTATAACAGCGTAAGCCAGTCTCTTCTGCCATAGAGTATCCGAATTACCATCACAGTTTTCTCTTTTTCTGATATGACATAAAAAATAATATAATTGTCTACCAATAGCTTTCTTATCCCTGCTGTGGATAATCTTTCGTCGGCAACAAGAGTATTTCTCTGCGGCATTTCTTCGAGGCTCAGAGCTGCATCGCTGATTTTATCCACCAGTTTGAGGGCAATGGTAGGTTCTAAAAGTTCTTCAACAATATAGCGACCGATTTCCTTTAAATCGCTTTCCGCTAACTCGGAAATGTGAACGCTGTATGTGCCCAATTAGACCAACCCTTTCCGAATATCCTCCAGGGCTTGGCGTAAAGGTCTAGTTTTCCCTTGTTTCACTGCCTCAAGACCATCGTCCAGCAATTTGTAAAGCTCGAATTTTCCAACAAGCTTTTCATAGGTCTCAATACTCATCACCGCTAAATCACCCTGTCCATTCTTCGTTATATAAACAGGTTCCTTATATTTATGGCAAAACTCGGAAATCTCATTGTATTTATTTCTTAAATCCGAACTGGGTCTAATGTTTGGCATCTTGAGCACCTCCATATCTATCATATGCATATTCTATCAAGATATTGATATCGAATCAAGAGTACACCACAAACACACTTCGTTTGTTGATTGGCAAGGGCGGATAGTGGTGAAATCGAGTCCCGCCCAACAGGTTCCAGAAAGTGCCGATTTATTGAGTATATAATTATCTAGTAAAGCTATGCCGCCGTCATTTCCTTGACGTGCATAAATGGGTATTCTTGCTCGAAATTTTGTTAAACCCTGGGTAGATCAAGTGATCACCGCCCAATGGAACATTGAATCCATACACCAAGCAATATAAGAATATGGAGATTATTCTTGTGACGAACAGAATCACAGGTAATTTATCAAACATCGGTTTTTTGGCTACGGCTTGTGTTTTTGGAGGTATCACAGCATCCCTTTGCGGTGTGATCTTTAGGGTTGTAATGTATTTTTCGTTTGACGGATCACAAATCGTTTGGAACGGATTTTTCTTAGCCTTTTCGGATCTGTTGCTGGGTATTATAGTCGCGATTTTATATATGTTCGTAATTTCTGCACAGGGTTATTTTATAGGTGTGTTAACTCAGCTGAATGAGGCTTTTGCGATTATTATTCCGGCAGTCGATACTGTAAGTGAAAAAAATTTTTGAAAACAGTGAACCATCTTACCTATTTGATACACTTTAGTATAGGTGGACAACGTTTGAAGTTAAGGAAGAAGGAACGATATGGGGAACATCGACCTAATAAAACAGTGTCAATTGGGTGATTCGGGCAGCTTTAGCGAGCTATATCACCTGCACAGAAAGAAGGCTTTAGGAACTGCTTACCTTATATCCAATCAAAAAGGAATCGCAGAGGATATAGTACAGGAATCTTTTATCGAATGCTTTCAAAAAATTCGAACCATAAAAAATCCAGAAGCTTTTGAGGCCTGGTTTTACAAGATTCTGGTGAGAACAGGTTGGAGGATGGTGAAAAAGCACAACTACTTGCTCCTCGTGGGTGACCAAAACATAGAAGGATT
>JARLHU010000153.1 GCA_031292095.1 Desulfosporosinus sp. | reverse complement strand
GCCTCGCGTAGGGCATCCATCAACGACCCCCATTCTTGGGCACTCATAACAACATAGGTCATGCAGCCCGGTTCGCTGACCGCGCTCATGGTTGAGAATACTTTTAACATAAAATTCTTAAAATCCGCTGTGCTCATTGAGTCATTCATTATCTGACGATCTGGTTTCCAACTTGGATGCGCGCTCCCGCCGTAGTCAACGTTCCAAGGCGGGTCTGTAAAAACCTGCCGGGCCTTCTTTCCGTCCATCAGAACGCTTACATCCTCCAAAGAGGTACTATCCCCACACATCAAGCGATGTTTCCCCAACAGCCAAATATCCCCTCGTTGACTTATCGGAGATTCGATTTCTGTAAGAACTTCCTCGGTATTGAAGTCGTCTTCTTTGATCTCACCTATGCCAGCCTCTATGGACTCTCCATCCAACTCAAATCCGAAGTCCTCCATGGAAAAATTCAGATCGAGGTGGCTGAGTTCTTCAAGTTCCAAACTTAATAACTCCAAGTCCCACTCTGCATATTCAGCGGTTTTATTATCTGCCAGTCTAAACGCTTTAATTTCGGCGTCACTTAGATCATCTGCAATCAAGCAAGGCACAGCTGACATTCCTAGTTCCATGGCTGCTCTAAGTCGAGTGTGGCCCGCTACGATTTCGTTGTCTTTATCCAGAACAATCGGCACTTTAAATCCGAAACGTTTTATCGATTCAGCTACGTTCTTCACGGCTAGATCATTGTTCCTTGGGTTGTTCTTATAAGGCTTGATGTCGTTTACACTAATTTCAATTATTTTCATCGCCATACAACTTCAACCTCTCCATTTCTTTATGGAACGCGAACATTTGTCGCTCTAGCTCCAACTTTTGAGGATTATCGCTCCAACCCCGTTCCTTATCTTTGTTTTTCAATAAAATGCTGCATGCAGCAACATCCGGAGGCTGATACTTGGTCGTCTTTTCCGTAAACTTAACTTGTACCCCGTCAACATCCCGAATCGAAACTTTTGTTTCCTCATAGGTAATACCGAGCGCCCTTTTAAATAGCGCGTTCTCTACTTCCGTTATGGCAATTTCTCTTCCTTTTTTTAGGACTTTGACAAGCTCTAGGTATTTCTTTTTATAGGAATTTATTGTAAATACGCTAATCCCTAAGTTCTTACATACCTGTTCTTCAGTAAGGCCGTCACGCATCCACTTTTCAATAAGGATTAACTTCTCCTCGACTGATGGCCATTTGTTTTTGCTCACATTAAATCACCTTCCCCCAAGGTATACCTACGTCGTCTATCATATGAGGTATACCCCTCTGTTCCCTCTCATCATCTGATCATAGATTTTAAATTCCTCAGATTCTTCGTACATTTCTCGTGACCGTTGTTCATCCTTGCATTTCTTCCCGTTCCAACGTTTACAGTTAGTACAGGCTTTTGTGCATCCTAATTCAGTTGGTATGAATAAAGAACACCTCACCATAATCCATCCCTGCCCTTATCAAATATAAAAGCCGCCATTAGGCAGCCGTGTTTTAAAAAGAATGCGACCCGAAGGCCGCTATATAAGAAGGAGGGCGATCAATATAAAAAGGCCCCTGGACGAGTTAAATGTCCAAGAGCCTCTATATACTTTTCACATCTTAATTTTAGCACAGGTCATTTTTCCTGTCAGTTAACCAGTAGTTAACCTCTAAACCGCGTGTTTTACTTCAAATATTTTAGTAATTTGTTCTATGCCAGTTTTACGATACTTTGAGAGCATAGGACGCGAAACGTAATATTTATCGCACATATCATCCCATGTCATTTTGTTGATGAACATGTCTGTAATAACACCCGAAAGCCTCTCATCCAGTAAGGAAATGGCATATTCCAACGTGTCCAAACGGTGATTCAAGACATAGTATTCCTCCGTCATTCCCCGTAAAACTTCCTCGTTCTGAGTGGCCACGATATCCCGATAAATAAGGGCGATTTTCCCGGATTTATCAGAGATATTGCTATTCTGAACATACTCTCCTGTAGATGCAGCGAATGTCAACCCCTCGATTGTACCGGCATAACTTAATCCAGAGAAATTATCAATCTGTAGTTTCATAATCTCCAACGTCATCTTTATTTCGTGATAATTTTTTAGTAACCACTCCACACGGTCTTTCGTATCCATTCTGCCTCACCTCATGAAGTCATTTATATTTCTTCGATTTCCAAACATTTTGCTCGCTTTCTTTTTCTGTATTCCCGCTGACTCTGCAGAGAAGCACATCTTGTACTGCAATAGATCTTTCTGGGATCAGTAACAAAAAATTCTTTATTGCAAGTCTCACTAGCGCAAATGCGCGTAAACTGTTTTAAATAATCCGCTTGCGCGTCAAGCCACTGACAAGTATTAAATACTTTGCAATCTCTGCAATTGACAGAGTTGCAATTAGTCTTTACTACACCATGTCTTAGAACTCCGAGCATTTCCGTGTTAAGTTTTATCTCTTGTTTTTTCATTTTGATTCTTCCACCGCCTATACCTTAATTCTAAAGTGCAATACCCTATAATATCCGAAATAGTATCCTCAACTGACTCATCGTTAACCTGAGCCTCGTTACTTGTCAAATTCTTTAACCTGGTGAATTTGTCATTGATCCGCAGAAGAAACGACGCTGGGCCAAACTCTCTCCGGGTTTCGTCGTAGCTGTTTCCATAGTCGGTATTTTTCCGTTTCAGCAATTCAGCCACTGGAACCAGGATTTCCATGAACTCATTCATTTTCAAAGCCCTGACTCCTTCCAGTTACACAGATCGTCGTTGCAAGAATCACATGGATCGCTTCCCAACTCAGCTAGTTTGTCCGCAGATAGGGATGCAAACTCGCACTGACGGCATTTCCGACAAGATGCTTCAATGGGCAATGGTTTTTCTCACTTGGCCCAATGGTCTATCGACATAATAAATTTCATAGCCATCGCGCCCACTTGGATCGCTTCCTCACGAAGCCGTTCTTTGTCCGGGTGTTTTTGCCGGATTTCCTCAAAGAGTTCGTCGAGTTCTTCCAACATCACGGCATACCCCTCATGAGATGAAGCGAAGCTTGTCCCATATATGCGGTTGGCTCGTCGAAGTTCTTTGATCAATAATTCAGCAACCTTTAGTTCTTGCACTTAATCCATCTCCCATGGTTTCTATTTCGCTAATCTCGCTTTCACAGCTCTCAACAGTGCGGCTTGTCCGGTGTCCTTTCGATCCAAAGCAGAAATTACCTCCTCATCAATCGTTCCTGTAGTGACAATGTGGTGAATAATGACCGTTTCATTTTGCCCTTGACGGTATAATCGTCCATTCGCCTGTTGGTATAATTCCAAGCTCCAAGGGATGCCGAACCAGATGATGATATGCCCACCGGCTTGTAAGTTTAACCCATGACCTGCTGAAGCCGGATGGGCCAGCGCCACAGGTATCTTGCCTGCGTTCCAGTCGGTTATATCTTGGGATGTGTTCAGCTCCCTTGGTTTATCTTTCTTGAAGAGCTTGTAAATTCTTTCTTTGTCGTGCTTGTAGGCGTAGAAGACTAAGATCGGCTTCCCATTTGCGCCTTCCCATAACGTTTCAAGTGCATTAAGTTTGCGACGATGTATTGGCTGCACCACACCGTTCTCGCCATAGACCGCTCCATTAGCCATCTGTAGCAGCTTGTTCGAGAGCACCGCTGCGTTCGCCGCGTCGATATTGCCCTCTGCAAGGGGAAGAATCATGTCGCGCTCCAACTGCTTATAGAGTGCTTTTTCTTTTGATGACATCTCAACCCGCACGAAGTTGTCAATCCTCGGCGGCATCAAGAGATAATCCTGGGCTTTCATGCTCATACAAATGTCCGCTATACAATTATAAATGGCCCTCTCGGCATTTGGCTTTGGCTTGTATTTGTACACCACTCCGGTATTACGGTCCATGACGTCCGGCTCGAAGTACCTTTCCTGATAACCCCCTAGGGTTTTCCCCAATCGTTCTCCCCTATCCAGCAAACACATTTGAGGCCATAGATCAATCAGCCCATTGGGAGCCGGAGTTCCGGTAAGGCCCACAATTCGCTTAATGAGAGGACGAACTTTGCGAAGCGCCCTAAACCGTAGGGCACTCGCCGACTTAAAGCTGGAGAGCTCATCGATCACCACTATGCTAAACGGCCATTGATTGGGCTCATAGTACTTGACCAGCCACGCCACGTTCTCGCGATTGATCACGTAAATATCTGTTTTCGCTTCAAGGGCTGCTAATCGTTTCTTCTCCGATCCCAAAACTTTCGTGATCCGCAAGTGTTTTAGGTGATCCCATTTTTCACATTCTTTGCTCCAGGTGTCCTCAGCAACTCTCAGAGGTGCAATGATCAACACTTTGACCGCCCCATCAAGAAGCTCGTTAATCGCTGTCAACGTCACCACTGTTTTCCCCATGCCCATGTCGAGGAACAGTCCACAGGCGGGCTTGTCTAAGATTTGCTTGGCTGCGTAGTCCTGGTAGTCATGCGGAACATATTTCATCCACAAACGCCTTCACTTTCTCTATGCTGTCAATCACTCGCACCTTATGCCCAAGTCCCTCAAGGACCACCGACATTTTAAGTTGCCTTGGTGTCATGTTTTTTCCTGGGACTTTCAACTCTACGAAATACACCTCACCCTTGGGAGTCAACACAATCCGATCGGGCACCCCTGCTGTACCCGGCGAGGTGAATTTCAGAGCAAGACCACCCTTGGCTTTGACCGATTCCCTGAGTTTTCTTTCGATCGCTTTTTCTCTCATAGGAATTCAAACCTCGGGCGACTGCGAAAATGATAGCCTTTATATCTCGTTTCAAGAGCTTTCAAATGTTTAACCTCCTTCAGTTTGAGGCCACCCCATATCTGGGTGGCCAGACCTATATTTAATATAGAAGGAAAATCGTGTACGCCGGGTTTATTTCACAACTTTATACATGTGCGTGTGCGTATGCATGTGTACGTGTATATATGCACATATACCTAATATATATATATAAGTTGGATTATCTGGCTTACCCTTACGGCCATGCGGTTTTCACCTGGATTGCGCTTCGGCTTGTACCCGGCGGGATTCCGTAGATGTGGCGTAGTTTTTATAACATCCTTTTTGACCTACGCCGAGTTTG
>JARLHU010000152.1 GCA_031292095.1 Desulfosporosinus sp. | reverse complement strand
GCATATACTGACATCATCTTCGGAATGGCTACATTTACGACACTGGAATCCAAAATGGCCATAAAGACACCCGAAATAACACTGATCATAGCCAAACCACTGATCCCAAAGTTTTCTTCGAACTTCACTACCTCTCCTCCTTTCCTGTCTTATCAGCATAGTGCTTGCTTACCCATTATGTATTTACTCACTTAAAAAGAAGTGTATTTTCTTAGTTCCTTAAGAGAATAAAATGTTCCACGCCAGTTAATACCACCTTGTCTTAGAGTCTTAATCATCGAGTTTAATAGTACTCCGATGTACAGTAAAGCTGATATAGGATGAATGAAAAAATTTACTGTTGGTGCATCTATGTACCTGTTTCCATAATGATAAATAATAAACACTGTAATAACTGGCACACCACATAGTACTCTTGCCAACTGAGGTCCAAAGAGTAAACCCACAAAAGGATATACATGCAGAAAAAGAATTAAACAACACGTTAGCAACAGTCCTGTAACACTATAGTTCGTACAGCCAAAAAAATTCTTTTCAAAACCTTTGAAGGTGGCAGATAGACTATCATAAAATTTTACCGATGTTAAACCTTTGCTGTACCCAAAATTTTGTCTGTACCCCTGCTTCACTACTAATTGTCCTAGAGAAAAATCATCAATTACCTGCATAGCTATTGCCTCGTAACCACCGATAGCCTCATATACAGACCTTTTTAGCAAGTTAAATGTAGCAAAACCTGCACACCTTTTGGTTGCAAATGTAACTGTCATTGAAAACATAAATAAGGAGAAAAATCCACGGAAAAAGAAGCCCCTGTTCACTACATCGGGAAGAATTGTTAAGTGATCAAGCTTGTGTTCTAAAGCGTAACTGATCGTTTTCTTTAAACTGTCAGGAGAGAACATAACATCGGCATCAGTTAAAAGAATCCACGCTCCGGTGGCATGCTTCGCGCCTTGATGTACAGCATGATTTTTCCCTAACCAGTTTGGAGGTAAAGCAGTAATAGTAATAACTTTCAGTTGGGAGTATTTAATGTCTAATTCTGCAAGAATGACTCCTGTGCTATCAGTGGAACGATCATTCACTACTATTAATTCTAAGCCTGGGTAATCTTGGTTGAGTAAACGAGTAACTGTCTGTTCGATAGATTCTTCTTCGTTGCACGCTGCAATTACTATGGATAACGATGGATAAGTAATCTCTTTACCTGAAAAAGCTGTTCCACGAAAAATTGGTTTGTTATGCATAGTCATATAGAATAACAAACCGAGGCCTAACCATGTAATAGCACTTATAGATGCTATTACTATTAAAAGTACATTCATAATCTCTCTCCTCCGTAATAATTACCTAATAAATGATTCCCAGCGGCTTTAGATAACGCTACGTACAGTGACAGCCCCTATATCTTTAACTAGAAAAGGGGACTGTCACTTAATATTGCCTTGGACATTCAAAAGTTCTTCATTGCATTTACTACTTGTCGACCTCGCCCAATACAGCATCCAGAGTCGCGAAAATCAACATCACATCTTGGATTTTCCATCCCAAGCATACAATTGGGAGCATCTATAAGTTAATAAATGAACCTGGTCGGATACGAACCCGTGCCGGTTTGGTCGTGCCATCACTAACTATATAGAAGCCCAATTCCCCTTTGGGGTTCTCCACGCGGTGATAAACTTCACCGACCGGTGGTTTGATAACCTTTGGTACCTTGGCCATAATCGGGCCTTCTGGGATATCACGGACGGCTTGTTTGATGATCTTGATACTTTCCACAATCTCATCCAACCGAATTATGGTACGATCATAGCTGTCGCACCCATATCGAACAGATACATTAAAGTCAAATCGATCGTAGATACTGTAGGGCTCCGCTTTACGCACGTCATAATTGACTCCGGACGCCCGTAAAACTGGACCAGTGATAGACAGGTTTTCCGCGAGCTCCTTCGATAAGATGCCAACGCTCTTCAACCGACCTTGGGCAATCTCATTCCCGAAAAAAATGCCGTTGTATTCTTCAATCATCTCAGGAGTATCATCGAGGAACGATTGCAAGGCAGGCCAAAATTCCGTTGGCGGCTCTGCATTCATGCCCCCTATGCGCATGATATTGACCGTCAAGCGGTTCCCTGCGGTCATCTCATACATATCTAAGATCCGTTCACGATCACGAAAAGCATAAAACCATGCTGATAACCCCGCCATATCAAGCGCCGTACTGGCAATACAAACCAGGTGGCTAGCAATCCGAGAAAGTTCACCAAAAATAATCCGCAAATATTCCGCTCGTTCGGGAATTTCAACACCCATAAGTTTTTCTACGGTTAGGACATAGGCCCAATTGTTATGCGGGGACGCGAGGTAATCCAACCGATCCGTATAAGGAACAAACTGTGCATAAGTTCGGCTTTCCGCCAGTTTTTCCAACCCTCGATGGAGATATCCCATTTTGGGCTCAAGTTTCGTAACCGTTTCACCCTCTAAATGAACCACCATGCGAAACAAACCGTGCATACTTGGATGCTGGGGACCCAGATTCAAGATGAGTTGTTCCGTCTTTTCAATAGTCATAGTTTTCCCCCCTTATTCGCCTTCTTGATCTACCTAATCAATCCGTCAAATTGTGCAAAAAGTCACAACTAACACCAAGAAGATTTTCAGACTTTCCTTCACCTCGGCTTCCAACGCGCTGTCCACTCATGGGCGCAACTTCACTAACCTATTCACCATATATCTCCACCTCTATTTGGCTAGAGGAAAACACGCTACGTCCTGGCATACGTATGGATCTTAGCCTCCACATGGCCCAACCAGCGAACATCGGCTTCCGCATGAAACAATGCGGCATCTGTGAGCAGGTCTGTCATCATATTCTCTCGGTTAAGACCGTCTTTGCTCAGGCGGTACTTAGTATCTGTCAGTTCTCTCATTTGCTCCATGTATATTTGAGTCTGTCGTTCAATCAGTCGGAGTGCAAGCTCCGGATTCTCTCGGCTAGTGAACAATAATTTGATAAAAAGTTCATCGCGTAAAGGCCGTGGTTTGGTAGCCGGTTCTTGGAGCCAACGCTCTAACTCTTGGACCCCTTTCGGACTAATATCGTACACTTTCTTGTCTGGTCGGGAATCTTGCTCTTCTTCAGTCCCGCTCACGAAACCTTCTTTTTCCAGCCTGTCCAGTGTAGTGTATATTTGTCCGTAATTGAGGTTCCAGAAGTTCCCTATCCGTTCATCAAAAATACTTTTAAGTTCATATCCATGGCGTGGAACTTCTTTCAGGATTCCTAAGATGGCGTGTTTAACCGGCATGACTAACTACTCTCCTTAATTTTGCTGTTTAATCTTTTATGCTGGAAGAGTTTAACCAGCCTCAACAATTTACTCCGAACGCAATGTTTTGACCGGATCAACCTTTGTCGCTAACCAGGCAGGATACAGGGCGCTAAGGCCAACTACCAACGCCATGGTAATAGCAACGCCAAAAATCTTGGCCCAAGGAATAGCTACATCTAAGACCCACCCATTCACGTTTCTATCAAACATGGTTCCCGCAATCTGAATACTTGCGGCTACCGGAATGGCTAGTAGTATCCCTGCGCTAAATAAGGACCCTACTTCAATCATGAACACCTCTCTTATTTGCCCGCGAGTGAGACCTACAGAACGGAGGGTGCCGATCTCGTGGGTCCGCTCCAGTACTGAAATCAACATAGAATTAGCAGTTCCAACCGCTGCCACCAGCAGAATCACCGTGATTACGAAATTGAAGATATCTGTTAAATTGCTTGTCAACTTTAACACGCTGTTCCTGTAATCAGAAACCAAAGCAACCTGTAACCGAAAGTCACTTTTAAGATTCGCTTCCAGACGGTCTCGTACCAACGCCTGTGACACACCTGGTTCCAATTCTAACCAAAAATAGTCAATAGAGTGGTCACCCCAATACCGAATGTAGTCTTGGCGATTCATATACACACTACCGTTATAACTGTAGAAATCCCTTGTAATGGCTACAACAGGAAATTTAATGATTCCAGCAGGGGTAGGTATCCCTAGCTCTTGTCCTATGTGCAAGTCGTATTTCAATGCCATAGACTGGGAAATCCATATTTGGCCTTCCCGCTCCAGTGCGTCTAAGGCTTCATCCTTCCCCGGCTCTAACACAGGGGGATTACTAAATTGGCGCCAGTCTGCGACATCGTACAATTGGAGATCGACAGGATTGCCGTTCCATTTAAAACTTGTGCTACGTGATCCGGCAACTACTTTTACCCCGTCTACCTTACGCATCCGTTCTAACAATGCTTCAGGTAACCCTACTTGATCGCTGGAGGCGGTCTGTATCCCCTGCGAAATAACAATGTCCGGCGTAACTAAGGCATTAACGTAGTTGACCATTGTCTGATTAACACTAGCCAGTATACCTAAGAAGCCGAAAGCCACAGCCAAGCCAAGGAGTATCGGCATCCCAGTGGCCACCGTACGCCTGGGGGCAAGTCGGAGGGAGCTCAGCCCCAGGCGACCAGTCAACCCAAAAAGCTTTTCAGCCAAAGGTTCCAACCTCTGTAAAAACAGGATTAAAAGAGGTGGCATCAAGACGGCTGACCCTATCACGATACCGGTTAAGGAAGCTTGGAATAATAAGGACATGTTATTACCGTAGATCAGAATCACCCATGACGTAATTATCAAAATAATACCTACCACGACCCGCCAGCGAGCGTAACCGAGTTCGGTTTTAGAGTATTGGCTGTTCATGGCTTCGATCGGAGCAATACTTGTAGCCTTCCAGGCAGGCAGCCAAGCGGAGATTAGACATGACAGCACGCCAACAAGCCAGATTATGGCGTAATTAAGCGATGTAAAACGAATTTGAGGGATAGAAATCTTGAAATATTCTTGTAAAGTATTGCTCAAAGTACCCAGCAACCCTTGAGCCAGGAAAGTCCCCAAGAGTAGCCCAAGCGAACTGCCGATCACACCGATTAGTATTGCCTGGGCTATGATTAGTTTTTGGATTTCCCATCGTCGCCAGCCCAAGGCACGCAAGATACCAAGTTGACTACGTTGTTCGGAGACCGAGACTCTCATGGAGTTATACATGACATATAAGGCCAGGAACAATCCCATAAACGCATAAACATTATCAAGGCTCATAATGAACCCCAAAATTTTGTCTGTGTCCCCGCTTCGCCCCAAGGGAGTGAGCACTTCTACGCTATTACCCAAGCTTTCCTGTAAGTCTTTTTGCACCTCCAGGATATTGGCCGGGTTTTGTAGGACGACGCTTATGTACGATAGTTTGCCCTCCATCCCGAAAGCTTTTTGGGCCGTAGTCATGGACATAAAGACCACGGCACCGCTTTTGGCCCGGGCCACTCCACTGTCTTCTAAGATCCCAACCAGACTAAAATCCTGCATTCCCTGCATGGTCTGTATTTGCCAGATATCTCCGACTTGTATCGGTTTCCCCCTCAACAATTCTTTTGGAACGGCGATTTCCCGCTGGTCCTTTGCTGGCATGCGGCCTTGCATAACCCGATAGGTACGGATTTTTTCATCTTCTCCGGGCACAATGCCCATCATCGTGGTAAATCCCGGCAATTCTTGGACTTGAGCGTCGTTCTGTACGAAAGGAACTGCCAATTGTACCCCGGCAGTCTTTTGCACTGTCGCCAATAAAGAATCACTCATGCCACTCGGAGGGGCTTTCACCTCCAACTGGGCTTGGCCTCCCAGTAAACTGGCTAACTCTCCACTCGCATAATCGATACTCCCATTCAACCCTTGCAAAGCAACCACCGCCGCTATCGCTACCACCACACTTAGCGTGGTTAAAATCACCCGCAGTTTACGACGCCGTAAATAGGCTAGGGCTAGCTTTATACTTAACAAGTCTCTCACCTCGCCGCCGAATCGAGGATTCGTCCGTCTTTCAGGGTTATTAGAGCGTGGCCGTAAGCAGCAACCATGGGATCATGCGTGACCATAATCACTGTAACTCCCAGGTCTTCCGTAATTTCTTTCAAGATAAAGAGCATTTGATCACCGGTTTTGGAATCCAAGTTACCAGTCGGTTCATCGGCCAGAATAAGGGAAGGTTGGTGAATGAGAGCCCGTACGATGGCTATTCTTTGCATTTGGCCCCCTGACAATTCTGCCGGATAGTGTTTACGGCGGTTTTCGAGATCCAACCGTTTCAGCCAGTCACTTACTTGGGGTTGCCAAACTGAGCGGGGCTGACCGGCCATAAGTAATGGCAAAGCAGCATTCTCCTCGGCATTCAAGGTAGGGATCAGATTAAATAACTGAAAGACAAAACCGATTTCCCGACGACGAAACAGGGTTAACTGATTATCCCTCCAACCGGAAATTGCCCGGTCGTTGAGAAAAATATCCCCTTGGTTGGGCTTGTCTAACCCGGCCACTAAATTTAATAGTGTGGACTTGCCAGATCCACTTGCCCCCATGATTGCCAGGAATTCACCCGCTTTAACTTCTAAACTCACCTTGTCCAAAGCGGCTATCTTTTCCTTGCCCTGGGTGTACTGTTTACTCACCTGATCTAGCCTAACCTTACATCCCCTGATCTGGTTTGCTTCTACTGATTCCCTTCTTTTTGTCACTGCAGTTTCAACCATAGTCACACCCTCTCAACCCTCTAGCTAAAAGTATATATCTAGCTAATAGTATATACATAGAGAGTGGGAACATCAATAGGCAGTTAAATCTTTTCAATAATGCAAAAACGGCACTAGCAAAGTGCCGCCAATAAAGGTCAAGTAAACTCGTTCAGCAAAAGCATTGGGGACAACATGTTCCTGTCCCCTTTTATTCGTTTGAACGGTAACTATTTCGAATAATCTTAATAATTTTCATATAATTTAACCATGCCCGAAGCCGGGTCCCTTTCTCGTATTTGCCAAAAAATTTTAAACTAGTCAATAACGGGGTTGCTTTAATGAGCAGTCGTAGATATTCTGAATAAAATTGCTCAAGTGGTAATTTTGTGGGCAAAACTGTGTGCAGAAGATCATATGCTTCCCGCTTATCGGTTATTAATTCAGCCTTTTTACTCTCGTATAATTGCGTTGTACCAGGTAACGGGGTCAAGATCGAACATATAACTAGGTCCACTTTCAAACTACGAATGTGAGATATAAAGCCATCGAAGTCCTCTCTGGTATAGGACTGATCAACTATAAAAGACCGAGCAATGCCAATTTTAAGATCATTGAGGATTTTTGCTAAAGTGCCGACGCAACGGTTATTGTCTGTTTCTCTCCTGAATCAAACGGTTTTTGTTTTTTCCCGATAAAAAGTGCCGCAATAAAAGCAATAACAGTAACGATCACGGCTATAATAAAGGCTTCTCGTATACCATTTTGAAAGGCCATCTGTTTAAGCACAGACATCAACTGTAACAGATC
>JARLHU010000151.1 GCA_031292095.1 Desulfosporosinus sp. | reverse complement strand
CGTAGCCATTGCTGTTAAATTAACACCACCACAGCGAATGGGATTAGCAAATTCCACCTTTTATATATTCATGGACCTAGGGATGGGTATTGGACCATTTGTCTTAGGGCTATTTATTCCTTTTACTGGCTACCGGGGAATGTATATAGCTATGGCGATTGTAGCGCTTGCATGTACCTTTTTATATTATCTGCTGCATGGAGGAAAAACTCTGCATAAGAATAAACAAGTACAGCAAGTACAGAATGAATATTCTAGTTTGTAATAAACATTTATGTTATAACCGATTATTGAATGCAAGGATAGTTTTTTGATAATGCGCTGGTGTGAGAATTTCTATCTTCTCAACCAACGCATGTTACTAAAACTCAATAGAAGCATCTGTACCCTAGCACTAAATCAAAGAATCTGATGCCCCCAAACAAACTTACAATTACTCCTCTATTTCCTCTACCCGCATCCCGCTCTTCAACTCAAATACATAATGCGCTGGTGTGAGAATTTCTATCTTCTCAACCAACGCATTAAATATTTCTTCATCGAACTCTTCCAGTAGTGTATCCCTGCTGTTTATTGTCTGGAGGATTTCATCAAATCTTTGCTTCAACCCATCCTTTGATTCGATTACCTTATCATGCTCCAACCTTTTCTTCCGTACTTCCCCCAGTTCTCCAGATATGCTTTTGTACTCCTTGATGTAGAAAAGTATGGTGTTTCAACGAGAAGACGGAATTCCTCATGGCTACTCAGTAGGATCGACGTACGTTCGTTAATTCGGCAGTATCACTGTCCAAAGCAATTAAGTCTTCCGCATTAAGCTCTTTTAAGGTTTTTTTACCCATTGAAATCATTGCTTCTTCCATTTCTAAAACCATTGACACAAAAACATTGACGACACTTTTGTGGGCCATTTCAATATTGAGTTTATGTTTTTCCTTGGAATTGTAAAATACCAAAGTAGCCGGAGGTTCCCACGGAAGTACCTTCTTAGTCTGCATATGAGTTAAGGCAAAGAGAGGCACTGTACCGAGGTAGACTGCATCCGCTCCTAAAGCTAGTGCTTTAAGGCATGCTCCAGGAGTGAAAAATCCTCCTGCTATAATTAAACTTACATTACTAGTTTTCAAAAAGGCAACCGCTCTTACTAAAGCCTGCAATGTAGGTAGCCCAAAATCATCTTGCTTGATCGAAGACGAACCATGTGTACCACCTTGCGCACCATCTAATACTATGACGTCGAAACCTAAATCAACGGCGAATGATAATTCCTCCTCAAGATTTCCACTTGCCATTAGTTTTAATGCTATAGGGATGCCCTTCGCTCTTTTACGTAGAATTTCCATAAATCCAGGCCAGTCCTCCAAGCATTGAATACCGGGTGGTGTTGGAAAGGATATTGGAGCCTCACCATCACTTAATCCTCCTAATACGCTTGCTCTGCCTTGAAAAGCTGTTATGTCAAAATTAGACGCGCCACTATCAGCACCTTGACCTAATTGGACTTCTAACATATCGGCATATGATATTTCTTCGTCAGTTCTGGCTCCCCACTTCCAACGGCAGATTTGCAAAACATACTTTCCTGCGTTCTCACGCTCCTCTGGTAAAGCCGGTCCCTCTCCAGAACTTATTGCCGTATCCAATACCTTTGATGCCATGGCCAGTGCTATTTTAGATTCTTCACTAAGAGCCACTCCATAACCCATGCCACTAATCATGATAGGCATACTTAGTGTCATGGGTCTCTTCGCATTAGGGCCAATTGTGACTTGCATATTTACCTTAAAACTTGCCGGTAATGATAACTTGGCTAATTGTGACGGTACAAACATTAGATTATCAAAGTCTGGACTAAATTTTAAAGTGGGGCCAACTGGTCGCGTTAGAGGTTTCCCGTCAACTGCCCTCAGTTCCATCTCTACTAAATTCTGGATAGAATTTCGTTTACCAGCTATCCAAATCTCAAATAAATTTTCGCCATACATATCAGAAAATAATTTTCCTGTAAAATCGCCGATCATCCACTTTAATAAGGCTCTTAAGATAAACTTTGCAAGAAGAAGAAGAACAAGAAGAATAGCAATAAGACCAATATATAAAAGAATTTCTTCTACACTAATCATCCCCTTGTTATTCACAGGTTAGATGCACCCGTAAATTAATGATGCTAAACCAAATACAAAACGAGATACCATATATGATAGATTACTCCAAGCATCTTTTGAATTGACCTTGTTACTATTCAAACCCACTAAGAAAAGCTGTGACAATGGAACCAAACGCACTCTAAAAAATAAACTCAGAGAACTAGTTTATCCCGTACAAAAGCTACAAAGACCTCATACCAGATATCATGCGAGATAAATTCGATCGTTTACTTTCCTCATTAAATATCACACCCTTGTCACTATGATTTCCTTTATATGAATTAAAATACAGCCATAATCTAATTCAGAGCACCGTCGACGCTAGGTACACTTTCCTGAGACATCACTTATACTGATTCTCTCCTCCAGCTCTTCAGTTAACTATTTCCTCAATCCTCATCCCGCTCTTCAGTTCAAAAACAAAATGCGCTGGTGTGAGAATTTCTATCTTCTCAACCAACGCATTAAATATTTCTTCATTAAACTCTTCCAGCAGTGAATCCCTGCTGTTTATTGTCTGTACAATTTCATCGAACCTCTGTTTCAACCCATCCTTTGATTCGATTACCTTATCAAGTTCCAACCTTCTCTTTCGTACTTCCTCCAGTTCCCCAGATATGTTTTTGTACTCCTCTTTATAAACCTCAGCATCGACGTTATTATTAACCTGAAACCGTATGAGTTTCTTGAGCGCATTTTTCAATTCTTCAATCCGATTATCTAGAGTTTCTGTTTCTCCAATGTCTGGCTTTTGCAAGATAATCGTTTCAATATTCTCGGTCATCGTCTTGATAAAGCTCTGCCTATTTTCATAGATTTTATTGAACATCCGAACAAAGACTTCCACTAAAACTTTCTCATCGACTACTTTGGCGCTACAAGCATCTTTACCGTCAACTATGTAGGTTTTACATTGCCAAACAATTTTCTTTGATGTATTGGTGCTGTTCCACTGTCTTCTCTTAAAAATATTCCCACAGCTTCCACAAAAGACTTTGCCACTAAAGGGGTATTTGTTGCTATATTTATGCCTATCGCCCACCAGATTCCCCTTGAGCAATGCTCTGCGTTCCTTCTCATCCTGAACCTTTTCAAAAATCTCTTTAGAAATAATCGCCGGATGGTTATCATTGATCATGTACTTCTGTACCTGAAGCCCCCACCGTTTCCGATGAGGGCAAGTAGGACGTGTGAATTTCAAAGGTATTATGTCCGATGATTGGATTATTATGATTCCTCTTATATAAAGCTTTGGTTCATAGTCTTTTCCCTGCAAGAGGCTTATTTGTTATTAACTAATTCATCAATGGAGATGCCTAGACCTACAGCCAATTGCACAAGCTCGTTTATGCGAGGAAGCGCCCAGATTATTCCACTATAACAATTTCCACGTCTTTGCTTCATTTCCTCCCAATCTTATTAATCAAGTTATTTTTTGTGAGTTATCACTGATTAGTTTATCTCTTTAAATTCATCCTCATAGTAGATTGAACTGAATGTGTTGACTGAGTTTTCTATGTCTCCCCAGATAATTCCCTCTAAAAATGCTTTCCACTTACCCCCCTTCATTTCCTCCCAAGACAGCAAAAACAATCCAAGAAAACACAAAAACGCCAGACCGTCCAAACGATCTGGCAAATAAACTCGGTGGTTTACTTTTAAATATCCCCTACCCTTCTTCCTTATAGTTGCGACACAACGAACCGGTTGCTAGCAAACGTTTCTAACTGCCACATAAGAAAATAAACACGCAAAAAATATGCAAATTCATAGGGATTACTTACATCCACCTCAAGTTTTTCTGACTCTTTTTCCTTTTCCCAAGATATTTCGATCAATGGATTTTCATACTTATATCCAATACAGAAGTTTCCAATTTCTTTATCATCCTCGTCATAACACATAAATACCATGTCTTTGTGCATCGAGAGAATAAGTATGTTTCGTTCTAACACTGCCACAAAGGCCACAACAAGGTCATAATACAATTCAATATCCTGAACCTTCGGTATCTCGTATTCATGTTCCATCTTGTTCCTAATATTATTTAGTCGTGATAAAGACCTTGAGTTAAATACGCCAGCTTCTTGTAAAAACTCAAGCTTCTTCTCAATCTTTAAATTATTATCCTTAAATGGTTTATATAAATTAAATACTGAAAGAAATGTATCTAGTTGACAATCCATAGCTCTCTTGATATTTGATACACAATTTATTAATCCACATGTAGAAAGATTAGCAAGTTCTTGTTCAGCAAACTCCAAATAATCGCGAGCATATAATTCGAATTCAGGAAGATTTAGCCCCTCTCCCGATCCACCATCGTACCTTAGGCATTCAATATTATCGACCAAAAATGTCTTTAATTTTAACTTCTTATTTAAAGCCATGTATGACCACTCCTTCATATATAACGCCTAAATGAGTCTTGCACTGGTGGCTTCGCCCTCGAAACTAGAGGACCCCCATGAGGTCACGAACTGGAGCTCTATCAAATCATAGTAGGATGCAAGCGACCCGCCAATACTCCAAGGTATGTGTTTGCCGAGACATCACCCCGGCTGGCTACGTTATGAAATGGATGCCATATCGTCCAATAGTAGAGATACCCGTCACCATCACATATAAAACGCCCCCAGTTAACCAAGACGCCACCCCGGTGGGCTGCGCCCAGATACGTCCTTCGAGCACGGTTTGGTGGCGATGGGCCGCAAGGCCCTTAGCCACTTATTGAGAAGGTAAAAATGTGGTGACGTGCCAAGCTGACTGAAATACGATGGTTTATCTCACCCGATAATACTTTTGCACAGAAGGTAACACCGTGATACTTGTATGATCAATCCTAGAGTTATGTACACTACATGTATGGCTGCTATTTGCTTCATAATGAATCCCTCTACCGTAATCCAAATGATTAAGGCAAATCCGATATAAAGCGAGTACGTCCATGACCAATGCATTTCAGAAAATATGTTTAATCTATTTGCCGCTTTCCAATACCATTTTGTAATTAGTGCATACGAGATAATTAAAGGAAAGATCCCTAATATAACAAGGAGTATGCAACAACTTACATGTTCGTGAAATTCCTCCGGCCGACCTGGCTTTCTTTCCAAACTGGTTCGTTTTTAATTATGTATCCGTGTTAATCCCATGGTTTGCCTAATACCTTCTCAACAAATATTCTTGCAATCTTTGGATCAAACTGGGTACCCGCATTTTTTCGAATTTCTGAAAGTACTACTTCTTCACTCAAAGCATTTCGGTATGATCGCTCACTGGTCATTGCATCATAGGTGTCAGCAAGAGCAATGATTCTTGCTACCATAGGAATAGCTTCACCTTTTAAACCTTTTGGATATCCTGCCCCATCCCATCTTTCATGATGGGCCAAGATACAATCTGCTAATTCTAACGTGTCATAAGATGAACTTAGTATTCTATAACCAATATCAGGATGCCGTTTTATTTCATCCCGTTCCTGCTCTGTAAGTTTTCCAGGTTTATTAAGTATACCTTCTTCGATTGCGATTTTTCCTATATCATGAAGGAGACCAATAACTTTAAGTCTACTTACTTCAATTTCAGAAAAGCCGATTTTTCTTCCTATATTCTGGCATATTTCACTTACTCTTCTAGAGTGTTGCTCTTCCCTTGGGTTTTTTTCATGAAGGGTATTAATAATGGTGTTTATTGTATTACCCCTCATACCTTGGTTCTCAATAATTTTATGTTTATACATATAATCTTCAGCACTATTTAGGACTTTTAGTATATCTTCATCAATATTTCTTTTTGTATCCCAGCCAAATGATATACTGACGCGAATAGCATTAACATATTCATTCGAATACAAATCTTCAACTCTCTTAACTATTTTCTCTGCTTCATCTATGTTAGTTTTTGGCAAAAGAATGACAAATTCATCTCCACCCCAGCGAGCAACAATATCCTCTGTTCGGCACGCACCCTGAATGGCTGTTGCCGCTTTCTGCAAGAGTTCATCACCCTTGTCATGCCCAAAAGCGTCATTTATAATCTTTAACCCATTTACATCCCCATAATTATCGAAATAGGAAGATTCCTTTCAGTGTCTAATCTTTTTATTTCTTCTTCATAAAATCTTCTATTATAAAGACCTGTTAATACATCGTGATAACTTAAATAAATATTTTCCTCTTCCTTTCTCTTTCGTTCGGTGATATCCCTGCTTATACCTATCAATCCCAAAACATGGCCTTGGGGATCATAATAAGGTGTTTTTAACACATCCAGTAACACTTGCTTACCATCAGGATACTGAACCATTTCTTCGTTTCTACGGGGTACACCTTGCTTCATCATTTCTAAATCCATTGCCCTAAAAAAATCTGCCACTTCTTTATCAAAAATATCAAAATCAGTGAGCCCAATGAGGTTTTTTTCCTCCATGTTGGCAAAAGTTTCAAATGCAGTATTACAGCCCAAGTATACACTGTCGTTATTTTTATAAAAGATTAAATCCGGGACTGAATTGATAAGAGATACTAGCAAAGCTTGTTTTTTCTGAAATTCTATATAAAGGTTCTTATATTCTAATTCACTCTCCTTAAGCTTTTCCTCTGCATTTTTCCTCTCTGTAATTTCTTCTTGAAGAAGGAAATTAATCTCTTCCAACTTACTTGTGCGCTCCAATACCTTATTTTCGAGTTCGTTATTAAACTTTATTATTTCCTCTTCGATTCTTTTACGTTCTGAAATTTCTTCCTCTACTATTGCAGCTGATTCTTCCAGTTCAGCATTAATTTCTTCAAGTTGAGCTGTTCTCTCGAATACTATTTCTTCAAGTTCATCATTCATTTTTTTCATTTTATCTTTTGTATCTGTAACCTTCTTCATTGCAGAAAATACAAGTGAAAAAATAAGTACAGAAGTAATAAATACATAAATCCAACCTTTTCCAATACTTATAACAAGAATCATTGATTCGTCTTTAATTAGAAACTCAACTAATTTGTCAGATAACAGTATCCATAGACTCCCGATTGCAAAATATATGTACGTTATTTTTAAAGCCTGACGCTTTGGGCCAGGCTCATATGTACCAAGGAATTTTTTATGGATATATGAATCATGACTTACCCTGTTTGGTTGATAAAAGTTTGTTCTCTTCGGCTTCGTCATCGAAACACACTTCTGCATATAAACTAAATTGTCTAATAACTACATTATAATGTATATTTCAATATATTTCTATGTTTTCCACCACTCTCCTTCCTCTTCAAACAAATAACAAAATGCATTGGCGAGATGATTTAAATTTTCTCCACGAGCCACTTTCAGATGTCTTTCTTATGCAGACAACAACAAGTCTCCACATGCCCTGGTCACGGGAACAATAACACTTAATAAATTTTCATGAAGTAACACCAACGTAAATCCGCTCGGATTCCTCGTTACGTTTACAATGTCGTACTCTCCGGGAAAATGTCCAATTAAATTTATTGACAATACCTAACGCAATATGGTAGTCTGAATAATTTTATCTAAGAAATCATATGTTATACTTAAATAAGCAACTCACAAGGAGGTGGATTAATGTTCCAAGTCGACGACATGGTTCTTTATCCAATGCATGGTGTAGGTGTCATTGAAGCCATTGAGGAGAAAGAGGTACTAGGAAAAAGCGAACTTTATTATATATTGAATATGCCTCAAATAAGAATGCAAATTATGATTCCTATAGAAAAGGCTACGTCTCTTGGTATCCGTCAGTTAGTTGATCCTGAGGTTTTAGAAAACGTTCTCACGGATTTCCACCTTGGAAATACAGACCCGATCGTCTATAAAGACCAACGCTATTGTAGAGATTTCAATAACAAGAAAATTAAGACTGGCGATATTTACAAAGAAACTGAAATAATCCGCGATTTGAGTCGGAAAAGTCAAAGAGATAAACTTGGAGCAGAAGATACAAACATGTTAAACAGTGCCCGTCGGATGTTTATCAGTGAGTTGATGCAAGTCAAAGGGATTGCTCAAGAACAAGCAGATCATCTGTTAGATGAAATTCTATTATCCTCGAGATACGAGACAGTCTAAACACTAAGTTGACTGGTCTTTTTTTGTCTAATTTCACATACTCCCTGTTTTTCAAGTCAAGGCTGAGAGTTGTATTGTGATGAAGAAAGATTTAGATTTTTGGTCAGTAGCAAAAATAAGTCCAGCTTGAAAGCTGGACTTATTTTATAAGGTTGAATTTCAACTAATGCTACACAAAGGTTCGTCAACACAATTTCTCATGATCCAGATAATTATTTGGGTTTGTTAGACGGCTCTATAGAAAAAGGTATTGGAGCAATAGCTTTTTTTTCTGCTTTCTTCTTCTTTTTTTCCTTGTCCTTAGGACTTTTATCTCCCAAAGTACTTACCTCCAATCACTCATTGACATAAGTATACTCTCTTACTAAGATTACCGCCATCAGCCTTATAAGCTGAAAAAGGTGTGTACCCATTAAACGGCATTCTAATTCTTCTTTACGCGAGCCTACCTCAGTATTGCAGGCTAGAGAAGCATATTCTAGGTACATATGGCCTATGGTTTTAAATGTTTACCGTTTTTATATTGCACTACGCGTAATCTCCACCCTGGTCACGGGAACTATAGCACAAATCAAATAACTACTGCCCTTGCCACTACTGATCTCGTTCATGGTCCGTGAGAAAGCCTGCTTTAACGCTCACCCCGAGTAACTAAAGGTTTGAGCATATTTTTTGAAAACAATGCCAAACTCTGAATTGCTACTCTTTTGAAATCGGTAAGAATACCAGTGAAATCAATGGGTGACTGTGGTAGAGGCTAAAACGCTCCTCTCTTCCCCTACCGTATTATCCTTGTGATATAAGCAGTAAATGCTTTAATCAATTCGTGCAAGGGTTGCCTCGGGTCAAATGAGATAAACATATGAACTCGATCAGCCATTATTTCCAAAGCTTTTATTTCAACATCTTTTTCTAATGCAACTTCGTTAAATATCTCCCTTAAATCTCTTTCAATGTCATCAACTAATACTTTCCTTCGATATTTGGGACAGAAAATAATGTGATATTGATTCAAATATACAATTCCTTTTTTATGTATATACT
>JARLHU010000150.1 GCA_031292095.1 Desulfosporosinus sp. | reverse complement strand
AGCTCTTCTAAGTCAAAATTCGCTGCACTCGCCCTAGCACTAAAGCTTTTCCCTCCGAGGTAAACTGCATCCGCGCCGTTTTCCACGGCCGCCTTAAACGCCTCGAAACTTCCTGCGGGAGCCAAAAGCTCGAGCGGACGGAATTCTTTATTTTTCACTTCATTCATTTAATTGTTACGCTCCCATTCCGGCCATACTACCGGCTGATTAGACCAACCTAGTGTATTGGGTCTAGACAACAACTTTATTATAATTGTTTAGCTTTAATTTGTACAATTGTGCTTTTCTAAAACACAATAGCAGGAATAACTCCTCAACTTTCACAGAGCGAAAGTTGAGGAGTTATTTTAAATATTTTTACTTCAATTCGTTACGTCAAAACTTCTATTTTCACAATGAGAATTACGCCATGAATATTTTGAGGTCATCTTAAATTGCCATTTACACAATTATTTACATGCAAAATTTCGGTTTCAATCCTTAAGTAAAACGCCATACTAATCAAAACAATTCGTAAGGAGGCTATTATGGATCGTCCTGAATCTAATTCTTCTGTTCGCCGTTACAAAGCATATGTTAGTACGCTTGGCACAACCCAACTTCATTTAAGGAACCCTTACGTAATTGCTTTTTGGTCAATTGCCTATCCTGGCTTAGGACACCTTCTATTATCAAAATACCTAAGGGGTTTTCTATTGTTTACTTGGGAAGTATTTTTAAATTATAAAGCACATGTCAACCTTGCAATTCTATATTCCTTCACAGGAAGATTCGAAATGGCCAAGAACGTGCTAGACATCTCTTGGGTTATGCTTTATACTCCAACTTTCTTGTTCGCTATTTACGATTCATATCGAACTACGATAGACATGAACCTTCAATTTTTATTAGCAGCAAGAGAAGATGCCGAAATGAAGATGTTCAATATAAACTCGTTTGAAATTAATCATTTAGACAAGAGAGTACCTTGGGTTGCAGCAATATTTTCAGCGTTTATGCCCGGACTAGGGCAAATCTATATTCATCGGATTCCAAGTGCGTTCTTTTCTATGTGTTGGTTCATAATTATGGCCTACTTTGCTAAACTGCTTCCAGCAATCCATTACACTTTGATGGGGCAGTTTGACTTTGTTCGCTCTATTTATGATAAATCCCCTTTTGCTGCACATTGGTTATTAAATATTACTTGTCTCTATTTCTTTGCTATTTACGAATCCTATGTAAACACGGTAGAAAATAATAAATTATTTGATTGGGAACAGGCTAAATTTATGAAACGAGATTACCAAAATAAACATTTCATAATGCCCTTCAAAATGAGCTGAAAGTGGTGAACCCATGTACATTGTCGCTACCTTTGAACACTCAAATTATCTGGAATTAGCTATTACTACAATTCAAATGAAAGGAATTGCTAAAGGAAATATTCTTTGTGTTCCGATGGACAAAAGAAGTGAAGATAGACAACTATTTGATACGATCCATTCCGCCGATGGTCTGAGTTTATTTGATTTGCCTATTATTTTAGCAACCCTTTTTTGTCTCTTTGGCGGAATTTATGGTTTCGTTCTAAAATGGGGTCCTATCCTGTGGGGATTAATCGGCATCTGTATAGGCTTTAGTTTAGGTTTAATAATAAAGCTTATAACCACAAAAAAATATAATCATAGGCAAAAAAACTTAAAGTCTTCAGAAGTTGTCTTAATCATTAATTGCGATGACCATCAGTCAGATATGGTTAAAAATTCATTGTGGGAACATAAAGCACTCGGTGTTAGCAAATTAAGTCTCGATTAAGTGAGGGGTATCGCTTTATGAATAATGAATATGTAAAAAGGGCGGAAAATGCCTATAGTTTAATTACTCAGGCAAATAATGACATGATTAGCCTATGGCTTACACACACATTCCTTACTTGGCAATGGTGGTTTGGTGTCTCATTAACAATTGTTCCGTGGGTTTTATGGATATTATTTAGAAAAAATGAGAGTACGAACAGACTATTGTTTGTGGGTTTCTTTGTTATGCTTATTAGTTCCTGGCTTGACCTTATGGGGATACTATTTGGTTTATGGTCTTATTACCGTAATGTTGTTCCATTTTCGCCTGCATTTATTCCCTGGGATTTTACACTGTTACCTGTCACTATAATGTTTCTCTTGCAGATTAAGCCCAAAATTAGCCCACTTATTAAAGCAATTACATTTTCAGTGTTTAGTTCTTTTATGGCAGAACCATTTTTTGTCTGGATAGGTACTTACAATCCCAAACATTGGAGACATATATATTCATTCCCTATCTTTATTGCAATTTATTTAGTAAGTGATTGGATTTCTAAAGGGGTACATTTTGAAAAGCTTTAAAAGAGTACACTAAAGGACGGAAGCGATGGGATAAAATCCTTTTCTTCCGTCTTTTTATCGTACATATATGCCAAGCGCCTTGTAACGCCCCCAAAAAGAGAACCCGCCACGCCAACCAAAACGCCCACCCACATCACGGTCTGGAAGACTCGCTTTATAACGGTATTTAGATCTCTTCTCCTTGAGTTAATAACTTTAAGATACCCGGAGTCACTTCTTCAAGGGTATCCCATTCCGGCCATTTCACTGGCCGATTAGACCAACATAGAGCGGGCACGGGATTTGTCGTATGCCCTTTAACAGAAAAATCTTCGATGTTGCCATGGTCGCTGGTCAAAATCCAAGCCACATCTTCTTCCTCAACAACCGAGAGAAAACCTCCGATAAAACTGTCAATCCGTTCAACTAAACCAACTGCTTCATCCCAAAGTTGCTTGTGCCCTTTTACATCCGTCTGGAAAAATTCATATAATGTAAAATCATAGCGTAAAGCCAGGTTTCCCAAACGTCTACCCGCCTCATACGAAGAAATAACCGCAATCTGTTCGCCCTGCTGAACAAGTATCTCGTTCGTCATATCTTGATACACTGCTAAACCCGCCCTTAAATCAGGAACACGTCTTAAGCGCACGCCTCCCGCTAGGGCTGACAAAGTTGAAGCCGTATGTGTTCGTTTCCCACTGGCAACCGCTTGATCATATACTTTTGTAAATGTATTGGCAAACATGGTTGTCTTACCGACTTCAGCTAATTGCCTAAAGATACTCTTCTCGGCAATAATCTCTGCTAACGGTTGATTAGGATACGCACGGAGATGATGCCCAATCGCTTTAGGTGCATTTATGCCCGTCCAAAGCGTTGTCTGACCCGTTGCACTCTGTGGCGTCCCCGCTACTCCCAGTAAAGCATCTAGCGGTCTAAGTACTGTATTGTTATGGGTAATGTAGCGTTTTCCCCAGAGGAAATGCCCACCTAACAGCTCATCGATCGAAGGGGTTTTGGCCGCAACAATGGGGTTATCGTCTTTTCCTCCTAGGCCAAAACCATCTAGGAAGATCATCACCATGTGCATTTTATTTCTCCCCCTTCCTTTTCTTATTGTAACTAGTATTAGCACCAGCATTCTATCAATTAGGATGCTGGTGCTATTGTCTATCGAATCTGTTACTCTGTCTTTTCTCCGAGTAGTTGCATTAATGTTTCTTGTTCTTCTCGCAATTTGGCGAGTTCATCGGCTAAATTCAGAGCAGTCAAAACGGCAATTTGCTGAACACCCAAGCGAGGTAACCGTTGAGCGATCAGGCGCATTTTCTTATCAACTTCATGCGCCAACCCATGGATATAAGGTGCTGTCCTTTCACCGCGGACCACATGCTTTTCTCCAAAAATCTCAACGGTGATTTTGACTGATTCATGCGTCACAATATTCCCCCGCTCTCTTCGCACTACCAAATTTTAATCTTTCTCTCTATTTTCGCCATTCCGCGCCGAACTCCTGCTGAATTCCCTCTAGAATACGCGAATTAAGTAGATTTACTTCCTCATCTGTCAACGTCCGTTCTAAGGATTGATAACGCAAGGCAAAAGCGAGACTTTTGCGATCATCCGGTATAGGTTTCCCCCTATAAACATCAAATATTTCTACTTGTTGCAACAATTCTCCGCCGAGCTTTCGCATCTTAGACATTACTGCGTCAGCCGGGGTCTCACTGGCAACAACTACAGCGAGATCCCTTTGGATCGCAGGGAACCGCGGGATAGAATGGGCCCGAACGGTTTGTCGCATCCGCGCCAACAATGCGTTAAACTCTAATTCGAATAATACCACCCGCTCGAGCCCCCACTCCTTTTCCAGAGAGGGATGCATTTCACCAAGGAAGCCAACGCACTGATTTTGAAGATAGACATCAGCTGAACGTCCTGGGTGTAGTAAGGCTTGATTCTTAGCTATACGGTATTCTAATTTAAGCCCAAATTCCAAAGCCACTTCATCTAAGATTCCCTTGAGATAATAGAAATCATAGTTAATAGGTTGGTTTAGCCAATGCCTTCCACTCTTACCCACAGCAACCCCGGCCACTCGCAATTCTTCCCGAGGAAGCTCCTGTAAAGGGCGCTCCTCTCCCCAATAAGTATTCCCAATCTCAAAAATGCTCACATCCGTATTCCGGCGTGCAACGTTCCGGGCGGCGACATCAAGCAGTCCCGGCATAAGAGAGGTTCGCATTACACCTAGTTCTTCCCGCAACGGATTGAGCAAGGGAATTGAATGCTTGGCGCTACCCCACTGAGCGTCTGCTTCTGCACGAGTGAACGTATAAGTGATGACCTCATCCAGCCCCGATTGTACCAAAGCCCTACGTAAGCGACGACGGAACTCCTGTTCAGGAGTTCTGCTGCCTTGCGTCAGATCCCCTTGAGGTAGAGTTGTTGGGATTCGGTCATAGCCGATGAGACGAGCAACCTCCTCCATAAGGTCTTCTTCAATTTCTATGTCCGAACGGTAGGTTGGAATCCCAACGGTAAATAGTCCTGCTTGTTCCTGATATTCAAAGTTCAAATCCTCCAAAACTTGGCGAATCTCAGCGGTCTTGAGCTCTGCCCCAAGAACGGTTGAAGTATGTTCAACCGACAGACTCACCTGACGCTGAGGAGGGAGTTTCTTCACGACATCCACAAGGGCAACTGGACGCCCCGCCCCTAATTCTAGGAGTAAATCACAAACCCGTCCCAGCGTGGCCACAATTCCGTAGGCATCGACACCCTTTTCAAAGCGATTGGAAGCCTCCGACCTGAGCCCTAAGCGACGACTCGTCCGACGAACACTGACCCCCCAAAAATGAGCAGATTCAATCATTAACCGCTTAGTATCCTTCGTGATTTCACTATCTAACCCACCCATTACGCCGGCCACTGCCAGGGGATGACGGTCATCTGCAATGAGCAAGGTATCCGTTTGAACTGTACGTTCCACTCCATCTAAGGTAACGATTTTTTCTCCCGGATACGCGGCTCGGACGTGGACATCCCCAATGATCTTATCCCTGTCAAAAGCATGTAACGGTTGTCCCATTTCCAGCATACAATAGTTTGTAATATCCACGATATTACTAATCGGGCGAACTCCTGCGGCTTTAAGCCGTCGCTGCATCCACTCCGGAGACGGGGCAATCTGAACATCTTCGACCACTAACCCCGCATAACGCCAGCATAATTCTTCATCTTCGATAATAATTCGCAGCTCCGGGTCCGTTGGCAGGGTAAGCACTTGATTTTGTTCAGCCCATTTGGGCAGATGGGGCTTTTTCCGAGTGAGAGACGCAACTTCACGAGCGACATTCACCATTGCCAAACAATCCGGCCGATTCGGGTAGAGTTCCAAGTCCAAAATACTGTCTTCACGCCCCAAAAATTTACCAAAATTCTCTCCGATTGGGGCATCAGGCAGTAAAACGAGGATCCCATCCGCACTGCGCTCGATGCCTACCGTTGCATCAAGCAGGAGCTCTTCGCGCGAACACAGCATGCCCTGCGAGACAACCCCTCTCAGCTTGGACTTCCGGATGGAGAGTTCATTAGGCAGGGTTGCTCCTACTAAGGCAACAGGAATCCGATCTCCGACCAGCAAATTCTGGGCCCCCGTGACAATTGTCACTGCTTCTTGACCCACATTCACGACACAGACCCAAAGTCGATCTGCATCGGGATGTTTTGTTAAACTGACAATTTCACCGATCACCACTTTTTCGAAGCCTTTATTCAGGTTCTCGACATCTTCGACTTCAATCCCGCCACGGGTTAACGTTTCCGCTAACTCTTCTGCCTTCTGATCGACATCGACCAATTCACGCAACCATTCCAAACTGACTTTCATGACCTTTCCCCCTTAAAACTGCTGCAAAAAGCGCAAGTCGTTATCAAACAAGAGTCTCATATCTTCAATCCCGAATTTCAGCATGGCGATGCGTTCTACTCCCATACCGAAAGCGAACCCTGTGACCTCTTTCGGATTATATCCGCCCATTTCTATGACTTTGGGATGAACCATGCCCGACCCTAATACTTCGATCCAGCCTGTCCCTTTACAGAGACGACATCCTGCGCCCCCACAAAGCATACAGGAAATATCCACTTCCGCACTTGGCTCAGTAAACGGAAAAAAGCTTGGCCTTAAACGAATTTCTCTGGATTCGCCAAACATTTGGCGGGAGAAATTCAAGAGAATCCCCTTGAGATCTGACATTCGGATCCCCCGGTCCACAACCAGCCCCTCGACCTGGTGAAACATCGGGGAATGGGTCGCATCGTCATCATTACGATAGACTGTCCCCGGAGCAATAATTTTCACTGGAAGCGCCGGATAGAGCTTCTCCATCGTTCGAATCTGTACGGGAGAGGTGTGCGTCCGAAGCAGAATCTCTTCTGTGATATAGAAAGAATCTTGCATTTCACGAGCTGGGTGCTCTTTGGGAAGATTAAGGGCTTCAAAGTTATAATAATCCGTCTCAATTTCCGGTCCTTCGGCAATCTGGAATCCCATACCTAAAAAGATATCTTCAATCTCTTCAACAATCTGGGTAAGGGGATGATGATGTCCACGCGAAACACGAACTCCTGGTAATGTAATGTCAATGCGTTCCGTAGCCAATCGTTTCTCTAAGGCTAGCGCATCTAACTCCACACTACGCTCTTCCCACGCTTGTTCTAGACGGCTACGTACCTCATTGACGACTTGGCCCATAATCGGCCGTTCCTCAGGGCTTAAGCCCCCCATTTGACGCAACAATGCGGTTAGCGAACCTTTTTTTCCGAGAACCTTCACCTTTAGCTCTTGGAGCGCTTCCTGCCTGTCCAGTTCCTGCAGTTCTCGTAAGGTCTCTTCTCCAATACGGAGTATTTCACTCTTCAAGTAAACCACCCTTTCATAATCCATAGGGACCCACCCAAAAAATATACTTTTGACAGGTACATATAAAAAAAGACACCCGTCCCCCGAAAAGGGACGAGAGTCTACTCTCGCGGTACCACCCTAGTTTGGCCGATTCAACCACACTTAAGCTCCTTTTAACGGTGGAGACCGGGCCTACCTATAAATCAATAGGCCACTCCCAGGCGAAATTTAACCTCTTTAATTTTAGGCATATTCTCAGTGAATGCCCTAAGAGGTGGGTATCTTCTTGGTCGGCTCACAGTCTTTGGCCATACCTCCCTGAAAAGAAAATACTCCTTTTACCTGATCATCGCATTATATTGGGATATTTAGTCATTGTATGCTTTACAGAAAATTATAGCATATCTCAGCTATGTTTTACAAGAAATCCCTTTGCCGGACAATTTCATACAGCAATATGCCCGTAGCGATTGCCACATTGAGGGATTCTACGTCATTAGCCATTGGAATAGTAACACATTGCACATCTGCACTCCGAAACGAGGGAGATGGGCCCTTGCCCTCATTGCCAACAACAAGGGCAAGTGGACCCTCTGGTAATACTGTCCGGTAAACCGAGCCGCCCTGAATATCCCCCATCAAGACACTCAGTCCTCGTTCTCGACAAAAGTCCAAAATGTCTTCCGGTTGCTTGCCAAGCAAAAGAACAAGGGAAAACAGAGCCCCCATAGTACTTCTCAATACTTTAGGATTATAGAGATCGACGGTCCCCGGGGTCAAACAGACATAACGTACTCCTGAAGCCAGCGCAGTGCGGAGAATGGTACCTAGATTCCCGGGATCCTGAATACCGTCCAAAATAAGCAAGACTGAATGCCGATCAATTTGTATTTCTGACCATGAATTGTTTGTTTGACGCACAACCGCTAAAATTCCTTGTGGTTCTTCTGTTGAACTCATTTTCCGAAGAACGCGTTCATTCACTTCCTCAAAAGGGATGCTTCGTTCGTGGAGCATTTTCTGAAGTGGTTGCCACTCCAGCGGCTCATGCTCCTGACAAACATAAACCTTTTTAAGGAGAGCATTTCTGCGCACTGCCTCCTCGACGAATCGCCACCCTTCAACCACAAACAATTGGGCCTCCTCACGGGCTTTACGCCGCTGTAAGGAGACCACATATTTTACCTGCTCATTCTGTAAGGACTCAAGCATCTATGCCACCTCCGTACACCGTAGGGGCAATTCATGAATTGTCCCTATCATAATTTATGCTAGTAAGAGTAAAAAGAGGATGCGTTTGCACCCTCTCTAATTATCCGTTGATTTGAACTTTGGCAACATTAACGATTTCTGTGAACGCTGCTGCGTCACTGATCGCGAGTTCTGCTAGAATCTTGCGATTAACAGAAACTCCAGCTTTCTTCAAACCGTTCATCATGCGGCTATAGGATAAACCGTTCAGACGTGCAGCTGCGTTGATTCTGGCGATCCAAAGCTTACGGAAGTTACCTTTGTTATCTTTTCTGTGGGCGTAGGAATACGCTAAGGATTTTAGGACTTGTTCATTCGCGGGGCGGTAAAGTTTACTTTTCGCTCCACGGTATCCTTTTGCTAGCTTTAATATCTTTTTATGTCGTGCATGTTTAGTTACGCCTTTTTTGACACGGGCCATCCCGAAGACCTCCTTTTAACTCAAGTATTTATAGATAAGCAATTAAAGTCTTAATCCGTTTGACATCGGATTTGTGCATCACTGTCGATTTGCGCAAATTCCGTTTGCTTTTCGGCGATTTCTTCTCCAACATGTGGCTTGTGTAGCCGTGCATACGGATGATTTTACCGGTTCCTGTCTTCTTAAAACGCTTCGCTGCTCCACGGTGGGTTTTCATTTTAGGCATTTGAGTAATCCCCCTCTCGGTAATTAGTCGTGTTTAATTGTGGCCAAAATCATGATCATGTTTCGACCCTCAAGTTTTGGCTCACGCTCTACGGTGCACTCTGCTTTACAAAACTCAGCGAGTCTCACGCACAGCGATTTCCCAAGCTCAGGGTGAGTTACTTCGCGCCCACGGAACATAATCGTCACCTTTACTTTATCTCCATCGGCTAAAAAGCGTTGGGCGTTGCGAGCTTTGGTTTCGAAGTCATGGTCTTCAATGTTCGGGCGCAATTTAACCTCTTTAATTTCCATATTCTTTTGCTTTTTGCGAGCCTCTTTGTCTCGCTTGGCTTGCTCATACTTATACTTGCCATAGTCCATTAGTTTGCAGACCGGCGGCTTGGCCGTCGGTGCGATCTCAACGAGATCTAAAGACTTCTCGACTGCTAGGGCCAAGGCATCTCGTGCTGTCATGATCCCAAGTTGTTCCCCTTCTTCACCGACAAGACGGACATCTCGAACCCGGATTTCGTCATTTAGTCTTAAGTCCTTGCTAATAAGAAACCACCCCCATTTAATATATCAGCGCAAAACAAAAAAGACGGATGAGTACCACCCGTCTTCTAAAACAATCGTGAGCACATAAATAGCTCAGGACCAGAAGATACCTTAACAACGTGCGCCGTAAGGTGAGAAGCGGATGGCTTCTGCTTGACAACAAATATCTTATATGATTAACCGGCCTTTGTCAAGACCCTATTTGACACACCTGACACAATGTCTATTTATGCATAATTCACTCGTCTTATTCCAGCTTAGGCTTCTTTGAGATTAACCTTCTGGATTTGCTTACTCTTAATTTCTGCTTGAATGAGTAAAATAAATTCATCAACCGTCATCTTTTCTCCGGCATCCCCTTGACCATAACGCCGGACTGCTACCATATTAGATTCAGATTCCTGATCCCCCACAACTAGCGTAAAGGGAATCTTTTCAGTTTGAGCTTCTCTGATCTTATAGCTAATTTTTTCTTTGCGTTCATCCGCTTCTACCCTAATATCGAGTTCATTGAGACGAGCAACCAGGGTTTTGGCATAATCATGATGCCGTTCGCTAATCGGCAGGATACGAACTTGGGTTGGTGCCAACCAGACAGGAAAAGCACCCGCATAGTGTTCCGTCAGTAGGGCGATGAACCGTTCGATGCTTCCATAGACAACTCGATGCACCATGACTGGACGATGCTTTTGACCATCCTCACCAATATAGGACAAGTCAAATTTCTCAGGCATTTGGAAATCAAGTTGAATCGTCCCACACTGCCAAGTCCTATCGAGGCAATCCTTCACATGAAAATCAATTTTGGGTCCATAAAAGGCACCATCGCCTGGATTAATCTTATAATCTATACCTTTTTGATCTAAAGCAGCTTGCAGTGCGTTGGTTGCTGTTTCCCAGTCCTCATCCGAGCCCATAGAATCTTCAGGACGAGTAGATAATTCAACATTATAGTCAAAGCCAAATACTTTGTAGAAATAATCTACCAGTTCAATAACTCCAATAAGTTCTTCATTGATTTGAGAGGGGAGCATGAAGATGTGCGCATCATCCTGGGTAAAGTTTCGGACCCGCAGTAAACCATGGAGCGCACCCGATAGTTCATGGCGGTGTACTAATCCCAATTCCCCTACACGAAGCGGAAGGTCCCGATAACTGCGGAGTCTTGTCTTATACATAATCATGCCCCCGGGACAGTTCATGGGTTTCACGCAATAATCCTGGTCATCAATTTCAGTGAAATACATATTTTCTTTATAATGATCCCAATGGCCGGACTGTTCCCACATCGAACGATTCAGAATAATCGGGGTCTTAATCTCTTGATATCCGCGTCTCCGATGTTCCTGCCGCCAGAAATCCTCAAGCGCATTACGAAGGATCATGCCTTTGGGATGGAAGAAGGGAAAACCCGGTCCCTCCTCGTGTAAGCTAAATAGATCAAGCTCTAGACCAAGCTTACGATGGTCCCGTCGTTTAGCCTCTTCCAACTTAAACAGGTGATCCTCCAGATCTGACGGTTTTGCAAAGGCCGTTCCATAGATACGCTGAAGCATTTTGTTTTTCTCGCTACCTCTCCAATACGCACCCGCTAAGCTCATAAGCTTAAAGGCTTTGATACTCGACGTTGAAGGCAGATGTGGACCAGCACAAAGGTCCGTAAAATTTCCTTGAGTGTACATTGAGATAATCGCATCTTCAGGGAGACCCTCAATGAGCTCAACCTTATATCCTTCACCCAGGTCCTTAAAGTAGGCGAGCGCTTCGGCTCTGGAGACTTCTCTCCGTGCGTAGACATGCTTCTCCTTCACCAACCGGTTCATTTCTTTTTCTATTTTTACCAAGTCCTCAGGGGTAAAGACATGTTCAGAGTCAAAGTCATAGTAATATCCTTTAGCAATCGCCGGGCCTATACCAAATTTCGTCCCCGGAAATAGATTTCCCACAGCCTGGGCCATCAAATGTGAGGTCGAGTGTCTTAATATCTCTAATCCTTCCTCACTATCTAATGTTATGATCTCTACCGCCGCGTTTTCCGTAAGCTGAAAACTAAGATCCTTCATCTTATCATTGACTTTCCCAGCTACAGCTACCTTCGCCAATCCCCTGGAGATAGCGGCTGCCAGTCCTGCTATTGTCGTTCCTTGCTCAACCTCTCGAATTGAGCCGTCTTTTAAGGTAACCTGAACCATCGAAATCACTCCTTACCAATTTTGAAAATAAAAAACTCTCGTCCCTAAATAGGGACGAGAGTTTACTCCCGTGGTTCCACCCAATTGAAAGGTCATATAAATGCCCTTTCACTCGATCTCCCTTAACGCGGGGTACGGCTGAGCTTACTTATTTCAGCCCAACACTCAAGGGTGGTTTTCTCCTGAACGTTCGTGAGAAATGCTTTCAGCCTGGGCATTCCTTCTCTTACACTAAAAAAATCAGGGTACTTTCCCTTTCAACGATTTAAAACTCAATTTATAGCCATAAGCCAATCTGTTGCTTGCTAATTTATCGGCAAAATTCTTAATTCTTATTTTATTATATCAATGTACCCCCTTCTTTGTCAAAATTTTTCACATAAGGAACAACCTTGACAATCTTTCACACGCTCTCCGAAAACACTTCGAATCGTTCGCAACGTATCTTTGTAACCCTCATAACGAATATGTAACGTAACTTGGCGAGGCGCAACGGCAATCAACGCGCTGACTAATAAGTCTTCATAACCCAACTCTTGAACGTTATCGAGTTGATAATCTTCCAAGAACTGATGCGTTACTTTGACTCCTTCATTGTTATAAAGATGAAACCTGCCTTGGGGCGTCATACCAACATGTAAAATCTCTAAACGGGGCTTTTGACTATCCACAAAATGTCTTAATAGTTGAATAAACTCCAGGTACTCTTTTTCAACAACGTACTCATTAATCGCGTATTCCACAGCCTTACTGACATCACTTTTATACTCCTGCGCACGAAAATGCAAAAAACCCTCTATGTCAAAAACGTCACTCTGATCTAAGCAACTCAAAATCTGTGTCACAAGGCTCGTCTTACGGTTAACTCGATATCCACGAACTTGCCCTAATCCTTTATTTAAATAATCCAAGGCCTTATTGATTACCATCTGCCAATTGTCTTTCGTAAAACGATGCTTTTTTTTGATTATCTGGCGAACATGCTCTTTCTCCCAATGAAGCAAGATCGTCTCTGCAAGGGCATTTGCCAAATAATAACGGTGGATTCTTTGAACTATACTCTCGTCTTTTATCGTCTCTTGCGAAGGGTCATAAAACTTACACTGAATAATCCAGCGCTTTCCCTGCCGCTGTTCGAGAATTTGCAACGGAAGTCGTTCCTTCTCACGCAATTCACGTAAACATTCACAGATAGTCTCCCGGTATTTTTGCGTTCCTAACTGCACGGAATGTTCCACTGGCATCCCTCCATACAAGAGTATATGACCTAGTTGAAGCCATATTTCGTTTGGGCCAATCTCTATCCACTTTTCTGCAAATAATATTTTCAAAAAAGCGGTGGACACTCCTTAATATTTCCAATAATTTAATATTTTATTCCCTTCTTACTTGGGTTACTTAAGTTCCTATATCGCAGTTATAAATCCCAAAGTAGAGCATATCACAAAAAAACTCATCCTTTATATTAGGATGAGTTTTTCCTACGGCAATCTACATCTGGCAAAATATATCTTTGCAGGAACCAACAGCAAATGCCGCACAGTAGGGGTTCAGTCATAAACTTAGCCCCGCACAAACCTTGTCGCCAAGTTTTAATTTCAAATCCTTAATAAATTCCTCTTTGTCATGTTTCTTCAAATGGGATAGTAATAGTTTCAGCTTCATCACTGAGGAACCTCGGCTATATGTTATGATTAGCCTCTTATCCTTTTCATCTATCGAAGTAACATCCTTTAATAATATTTCTATTCTCGCAAAGCCATTGTTAATCATTAATTTCTTTTCATCCAAGCCCAGATATGGCCTATTATAGACGTGCGCATCAAAAGCAAAAAGCATGGCAACTAATATCTGGAACATACCGCTACTATAATTATTCATCTTTAATTGAATCAAACCGGAAACCAGAACTAATCCACCAGAGAATAAAAATAAGATAGCCATAATTGCCTTGCGTGCATAGTACCTCAAAGTGTTTCTCCTCCTTCATTAAAAGTCAACTGCCCGGGTAAAAGAAAGGCCCTCACCGTTTCCGATGAGAGCTAGGATTGACTAAAAAGATGAGAAAGCCTTCTCGGGCACCTAACCCGAGAAAGTTTCTACGGTTACGATTTACCAGTTGCTACGTGTGCGGGGTTGAAAGCACTCTCGGCAATATACCGGTTTGTCACCAGATGGTTGAAAAGGAACAGTAGTTTCTTTTCCGCATGTAGCGCAAACTGCTGGGAACATTTCGCGTTCCTGACGAGCATAACCACCGCCGCCTTGGTTTCTGGTTTGTGCTTTTTTGGCTGCACGGCACTCAGGGCAACGTCCAGGTTCGTTCGTGAACCCTTTTTCAGCATAGAACTCTTGTTCAGATGCTGAAAATTCGAAATCCCGACCACAATCTCTGCAATTTAGAACTTTGTCATTAAACATAATAAAAAACCTCCACTAAATTATTACCCGTGCTACATGGCAAGTTCACAACTTCCTGAAGCCTTAGGCAATAGAGAAGGTTTGCTTAAATCCATTAGTTTAAACGAGCTTAAAATAAGTATAACCGGAAAATAGATATATGTCAATATTTCTTTTAAAAAATATTTGATCACCCACTGCCCTACAAAAGTTACCACCGATCCATCTTTATCTGTGCCTGCCAGAAGCGCACCTGCCAGCTACAAGGGACAGTGCTCATTCAAATGATTTAGCGAATAAATGGGTATTAGTAACCGGTAGCATGTTTAGGATTGTTTTTTTGCTTTTCCATAGATACTAAAGTTTAGAGTATTGCTATTGAAACGACTACGGATAAGGAGATAGCCTTCTGAATCATTTCTGAACGCGAAATCTAGATCGGGATAAGCCACTGTTGCATCCTGACCGGGAGGGACATAGGTAACGGGTAAGCTATGGCGCGATCGTTCAACAACGCCTAGGGATGGGGATGCTAATCGAACGGCGTTGTAAAGGGTGCTGGAAACTTGACAGACTCCTCCACCTAGACCGGGTACGAATGTATTCCCTTCAATAATTATGGCTTCCTGATACCCAGCCTCAACAGTTCTGGGGCCTACAGTATGGTTAAAAGAGAACACCTCTCCAGGTTTTAACAACATTCCATCAATTGCTTTAGCTGCAAGCTCAATGTTGAGTGTTCGTCCTTTCAAGTTTGGATCAAAGCTGGTGGTGTAGTCGCTTAAGAGGGGGCTCATCTTCACGTTCTCAAGGTCGGTTTTCGTTATGATCGGTTTGACTACTTTGAAGGGAACAGAGATTATTGGAGCATCATTAAGGGACTGGTTCTTTATGCTCATTATGAGAGCATCGATGTCAACTTGTTTTCCGAGTTTTTCAGGAACTATTTGCAGGGAGTTATCCTGGTTAATGAAAAAGTGCGCATCTTCTGGAGAAATATTCAATGTTGAGAGATGTTTAGTCAGGTCTTCCGCAAGGACTAGCTCATTCCATTGATAAGTAGGTTTAAAGGTTATTCCCCAGCTTGCCTTGAACTTGCTGATAGCCTTATTAAAGATGCTCCCTTCTCTTCCAATGAGATATGCTTTTTGAAGTGATTCATGATAGGTATAGGTGAAGCCAAGTTCCTCCCTGTTGATAAGGAAGCTTTTCTCGTCGGAGATGAAATGAACGGGACGATTATAAATACCATTTTTAAGTTGTTCTAGCTTCCACTGAGCTTCCTCAATCGAGAGTTGACCCAAGGGGATCTCTAATACAACACCCTTGGCAATCTGTCCGATGTCCCAAGTATATAAAACGAGTGAAAGGGTGAGAACTCCAATTAATGTAATCAGAATGCTTATAGTTAGTAAGACTTTATGCCGTTTCGGCAAATTTAGGGTACTTGATATTTTCACAGGGCTAGTATCTTCTTCCACGTTAAAATTCTCCCTTCTCGCTAGTAACGTTTATCTATATGCGAGCAGGAAGAAAAATTTCACGGAGATTAGACTGGATATTTTTAGAATATTTAAAGCTTGAGACTTTAGTGCCTCACTTTTGCGAGTGATTTGTTATATGACCCCATCCCATACGGCGGTGGGGATCTTCCTATTATATCCAAGCGATAACTGAACCTAGTTGCTCTCCTTTATGTATATCGCCCTTTCCAATTTATAGACAACCCACTTTTTCACTGCAGAGAAACTGATAACGGTCAGCGCTACGATGATGATCAATATTATCATTTCAACATCTCCTCATTGGTATTTCTGCTGAATGTCCAGCAGTTCCCTATATTTTATTATGCGATGCTCCAAAACGTGTGACTGCGCATAGAAAATAGCCCTTCGGTTACGTGCCGAAGTATAGTGATCTATGTACAATCGTCAACCTAAATCAGACGCTCTTTCTGGCTTCGAGCTTATCTATATGCAACAGCTCAGGAAACAACTTCATCCAAAGCGCTACAACAACTATCGTACCAATACCTCCTAATAGTACAGCGGGTACCGTTCCGAACAATGTGGCTGTAAGGCCGGATTCAAACTCACCCAGTTGATTTGAAGTACCTATAAACAGCTGGTTTACCGAGCTAACCCTTCCTCTCATATTGTCTGGAGTTTCTATTTGTACGAAGGTAGAACGGATGACAACACTTATTACATCTGAAGCACCTAATACAAAGAGTGCTAAGAGGGATATTATGAATGAAGTTGATATTGCAAACATTATAGTAGATATTCCGAAAAAGATTACTGCGATGAACATGGTCCGTCCAACCTTTTTCTTTAAAGGGTTTTTCGCCAAAAAAGCGGCCATTAATAAGGCGCCAACAGCAGGAGCTGAACGCAGAGCGCCAAGGCCAAACGATCCAACGTTAAGAATCTTACTTGCATAAATCGGTAGCAGAGCGGTGGCACCACCAAATAATACCGCGAATAGGTCAAGGGATATGGCTCCTAGGATAACAGGTCTGCTTTTAATAAAGGATATACCTGCAAATAATGTTTTCAAGCTCTTAGATTCCTGTTTTACGTCTTCCTTCCTCGCCAAAATGAAAAGTATCACTATGCTTGATAAAAATAATAAAGCTCCGACAAGAGTGTATACTACTCCAGGCCCAAAGGAATAGAGTATTCCTCCCAGTCCCGGTCCGATAATAACTGAAAATTGAAAGGCGGAAGCCATAAGCGCTGCTGCTCTTGGAAAAGTTTCCTTACTTACAATATTAGGCAACAGAGCCTGCATTGGAGGACCTTGAAAGGAATTGGCGGCCCCTATAAAGAACATCAAAATTAGAAGGCTTTCTTTGTTAATCCATCCGTGGTAACATCCAAAAGCGAGAAAAAAGACAGCCAAACTTTCAACGATTTGGCTTAACGAGATGATTAATTTGCGGTCATATCGGTCCGCTACATGTCCAACTACAAGAGTCAGCAAAATCATAGGCAAAAATTGAACTAGTCCAACGAGACCAAGGTAAAAAGCCGATTGAGTTAAAGAATACATCTGCCATCCCACTGCAACTGCCAGCATTTGAAAAGCTAATGCAGTGGATACACGTGATGTCAGTAGAATTATTAACGATTTATTTTGGAACGCTATGGGATTATTAACTTGAAATATTATTCTCAGAACCTTTCTTAAGTCAACTACAGTATCCTCTCTGAGTTAACACATTGTTCTTATTCGATCGTAGCCTTTCCTCTAGACGGGTATTCATCTTCAAAGTCTTATTATTCTGGCCTTCTTCGAGGCTACACAAAGTCTAAAGTAAGGCTATTACTTTTGTTACAATTTCTCAGTTACCAAATCAAATCCTTCAAGCGTGGCCGTGTCATCAATTCGAATCATCAAATATCGTATACCATCCTTGATTACTTGCTTAACATTTTTTAGATCTTGAGGAGCGATCGAAATAGCCGCTGTGTTTGTCTCAATTTTAATCGATTTCGTTGCATAATTAGGGGTAATACTCGATGCTTTAAACTCATAGTTCTCCCCACCCATAATTCCTAGAAACGAGGGTCTTAACTTAGCTGCGGTGCTAATTCCGCTATTTTCTAAAATTTTCTCCATATCTTTCAAACCTATCAAAGAGACTTCTCCAGTTTCAGCCTCTACGTCAAGCCGGCGACCAAGTTCCTCATAAATGCCAGAAACAACTTCAGGCTCAATTTCTGCTCCTACAATATCTCGAACAACTTCTAGAAAACGCTCTTTGTCATCCTTCGCTGTCGATTTGAATTCACAATCGAGAATATTTTCTACAAACAACGAATTTGGCTTGTTTTCTTTTTTGGTATAATAAACAACCTTATCAGTCTCTGCTGCATCTTCACTAAACGATGGAAACATAAAACCCTCAAAAGGAGCCTCTGTATTGATAATAACATTCATAGGATCATTTGTTTTGAACTCTTTTTCTTCAAAATCAAATTTTAGCGACTTTTTAGGAATAACAATAGGACAGATACTACCTATGAAAAATTTCAAGGTATAAGCTTCGGCATCATCTTCTGGCTCATTATTTTTCCTCCCAGCGGATTTATAAGTCTCTCCTCGTACAAAGCTAATCATAAAATCTTGCTCATAGGTCTCACACGTTTCTTCCCTAATCTTATTCACCATCGTTAATGTCGCTTCTTTAAAATTCTTAGTATGCAAAGTATGAAACATATACTTTTGAGTTTCATTTTCGCCTAGCTTATTGTCTTTGAACTCTAACTCAAAAATTTTAGAATCAATTTTTCCTGACAAAACCTTTTTGAAGTTGCTTAAATACAATTCTTTTTTTTGCTCGTCCATCATATCAAAATGCAACTCTTCAGAACAAAGGATATCCTTGCTGTCTTGTTTTATAAAATAACTACAAATTTCATGGATTTTCAATTTAGAGTTGTTTATTTTCAGTTCTTTGCGGATACTGGCGATATCTTCTTTATTCATTCATCTATCTCCCTTTTATCAACCGTACAATCATTGTTTTTTCGTAGACGATTTCTATTCTAACATACAAATGGGGCATAATCGTATATAAAATACTCGTCTTTTTCAAAGTGGCATTTGTGGCAAACCCGGCGATGTTGTCTAGGGAATTGGAATTCAATTTTCTTTGGATCGCTCATCCACATATTTTCCAGCTTATCCACAGGTTTAACACAGTTGCCCACAGACTTATCCACACTCTTAGTATTAACAGCCGCTTGGCTTCAAAACAGCGACTTGAGCCTTCTCCGCAATTGATTAAAACATATTAACTTTTTTGACATATTCAAGTTGAAGTAGATCTGTAAATATCTCGTTGGATACTTTGTTCGGAGGCAAGCTCATAGTTATGTGGATTATCACATTGCTCTTATCCTCCGCATTTATGTTAGTATTTAGAATTTTATAATCTTTCTGAGAGATAGTGTTGAGAATAATATTAATTCCATTTTTATCATTAACCCAATTTAATGTAACTTCTAATTCGCAAATATTGTCAGTAAATCTTTTGCTCCTAATTTTTTTATCTAAATTGAATACATCTTTAAGAATAAAACAAATAACAAACGTAGCCATTGTTGCCGGGATATACAAGCCACTTCCAACCGCTAAACCGACACATGCAATAAACCACATACTTGCTGCAGTCGTCAAACCTACAATAGTTCGACCTTCTTTAATGATGCTTGCCATTCCTAAAAAACCGATTCCCGATATGACTTGGGCACCCAGTCTCATTATTTCAAAATTCGTTTTATTTAAGATATTATAGTCTATAGAGATTATTTGTACCAAAGTAGCACTTACGCAAACTACAATATGTGTTCTTAGTCCAATTGACATACCTTTTCTTTGTCTCTGCGCACCTATTAATCCCCCTAAAAAACAGGCAATTATTATCTTTGCAAAGTCTTCATAATATAGAGGCATATATGTATTCACCTTTCACTTATTTCGTTCTTTTATATGACATTCCTTTATATAGTTTTAGTTACAGTCGTATCCCCCTACCTTCACTCTATAAGCATCTTATCTATTCCAGTCAAAACATCATCGTAAGAGCTTAAACGCATAATTGTAAATTTAATATATTTTACCATTACAACGGAACTTTCACCAAAACAATAAAAAGCCTCGTGCTCAGAACTTCGATCAATCTAACCTTGCCTATAGAAAATATTAACGCCACTATTGGAAGCGGCAACAAAATGTCCACCACCTATATATACTCCGACGCGGGACGCTCCCGGAGCATATGTTGTGAAAAATACCAAATCGCACGATTGAAGTTGCCCTCGGCTTACTGAGGATCCAGATTACCATTTGTTTTATGATAAGTCCATAGCTTAGGCATATGAATATAATCATCATTTGCTATGATAATTCCTCGTTAACTTTTTAAAACGATAATCTTTTTCCATATAGTTCCACATGCCCTAGCTTGTGCATATTATGCACTATCTCTTAACAAAGGAGGAAATGCAAATGGCATTCGGTGGTGTTGATGGTGTTACTTGCGAGCCAAGACGTGGCTTTGGCGCAGGAATCGCTGCAATTGTTGTAATTATTCTTCTGCTCATAGCAATGGGTATCGTATTCTAAATTTAGAAAGGTGGAACTTCTTCTATACGGCATGGGTTATTATCGCTTTAGGCGTGACCCTTCTAAAAAACCCTTACGAACGGGTTACCTTCCCCTGTCAATTTGATCGTTAAAATATGGAGGTGTTTTGTTGATGTGTGGTTGTGTAAAACCAATATGTTGCCCCCCTCAGTATTGCGTGCAAGATTATTACACCCAACGATTTGTCCCGGTTATTCATCCGATCGTGACTATTAATCGCCAAAATATTATCAATGTTCCTCAGCATTATTACCAACAGACCACTCAAAACGTAGTTGTTAACCAAGGTTTTCAAGCTCAAGCTTTACCCGCTTATCCAGTTAATCAAGGTTTCGCTAATCGTGGTCTTTTCTTCTTAAATCGAAGATAATAGAAATTCTATAAAAGCCGTAACAAAATAAATTTCGTTACGGCTTATCCATTTGTTTTAAAAGTTCCCTCGCTAATATCCTCACCCAGAGATCCCTAATCCACCAACGCACAATTCAATGCACCGGGTTATACTAAGGAAGAAAACCATGATATGACTATTGGTGGATCCTTCTCATTCCAATTAATGATTAGCTCAAAGCTAATTTTAATCATTTATGCCTTTGGTGCAGTCGGCGTTACGGTTAGCAGTTTGGTTTTAATGAGTGGACGATTTCTTTGGGAAGGGATCATAGGTATTATTGTTGGGAACTTAGTTTGGAAATTAGTATGTGAGACAGCAATTATATATTTCAGGATCAGTGATCCGTCGGGTCAGTTAGCTATGATTCATCAAGAGTTGAAGCGAAGTGTTAAATGAACATGAGGGGCGATTCGACACTCGAGAGAACTTTCAACATCTTCTTCCGTAAAATGATACCATCAAGACCTTTAACGCCCCTTAATAGCCCATTTTGTGGCTCTCAAGTTGTTCTATATGAGAATGAGAATAAGATTTAGTTCAATCGAATAAAATGGATAAGCTAGAGGCGTTTTGTCATGGTACTATAATATTGCTTGACGTTTGATTTGTAAGAAAGCAATTATGTCTCTCCGGATGGCATGCTCTTGGCTTAAACAATCAAATAAATGAAGGGCCTGCAGAAGCGATTCAATGCCTATGATCAATTAGAATATCTTCACAGATAAAAACCTCATTCGGATATTGCTATGCTCTTAGAAGGCAATTCTGAGAGCTTTAGGCATAAAAATAGTAGGTCATGGATTCTCAGATTCAAACATACTCCCGAAGCGACAACACTAAAAAACACTCATCCGTTTGACAGTGGCTGAGTGTTTTACATAACTGAGTAATCAAATCTTTGACAGACTTTTTGACCGACTACTTACGGTGTTCTATAGGTATATAACTATTTTGTCGCCCAGCCCCACGTTTTAATATTTCTTTACAAAAATCCTGTGATCCGCCTGTACCAATGCTTTTAGGCATGAAAAAAGCTCCTCCGAAGAGAAGCCTTAAATTTCATATGGTGGGTTTGAGAGGACTCGAACCTCCGACCCCCGCGATGTCAACGCGGTACTCTAACCAGCTGAGCTACAAACCCATATGGTGCCGATGACCGGAATTGAACCGGTACGGGCTGTTAAGCCCGCGGGATTTT
>JARLHU010000149.1 GCA_031292095.1 Desulfosporosinus sp. | reverse complement strand
TCTTCTATTTTTATCCTTTTAAAGACTTTACTGAATCCTTGCCCAACCGCTGACCCTAATTGAACCGATGGGCCTTCTCGTCCCATCGAAAGTCCTGCGCCTATGGTTAAAACTCCTCCGACGAGTTTCCCAATAATAACCTTCCACCAGGTCATATCTAGTTTTCTTAATAGCACTCCTTCCACCTGAGGAATGCCGCTGCCACTGATCATAGGTTCATGTTTAACCATTATACCTACTATGTAACCTATAATTATCAAAGCTCCTAGCCAAACAGGAATCAGCAAGGGTCTGATCGACAAAGCTTTATAAACTTCAGTTAGAATAACCCCTGCCTTTTCAAGTGCATAACGATACAACACCACTAAAAAACCAGTAATAATACCTACAGCAATTCCTTCAAACACTAATTTTAATCTGAAACTATGCCAATGAAATAAGGTGTTATAGGTGTTGTGTTTGTTGTGTATTTCCATATCTACCTCCGTAATGCCAAAAATAAATCACAATTAGTATCATCAAATCATCTTAATAGGTTTCTCCGAGCTATTTAACACTATTTATGGTACCACATATTTGTGAAATACTCTAAATTCACTAAAGGATATTTGGTTTGGAAGGCATTTTATCTTCAGTTTATGGTTTACAACACTAAGCGTACAAAATTCCTAATGGTCAATGCGTGGAATACATGTGCTCGATGATGCATTTAAGCATTTTGGGCAGATATAAAAAGAGTGATTTGCCGCCGTAATTATTTTTATCCTTAATCTTTCAGCCGTGCATTTAACCCATGTGCTTAAATGATTCAGGTTTTGACAATGGGGACAACGTAATAGCACTGTCATTCACTTCCTTAGGGTAGCTTATGAACAACAGTGGACTAGGGTGACAAGATTCATAGAATGCTCCCTCAACTTTACAGTATATGCTTATTTTTAATTTTCTTTTTTACTTAGCTTCCACACTGGTTATTGACCAATCATGAAAAAACTTTAGGTACAAACTCGATTGGTTATCTTCCTGATGAACACTTGGATTGTTCTTCACGCTTTTGGCAGGTATACTCATTGCCGGATTTTTTGTCAGAACGATTCCGCCACAATCTAATGAAAAGTTCTAAATTTTATCAATTGGGCACGATGAAGATGTTTTTGTACATCGTCTATTTCTATCTATACGATTAGGTATTAACTAAGTTTAATATTTTGTTTCCATTTGAGACAGACTAACAATACTTTTTTAAGTTAAGGAGATAATCATATGCAAGCAGTAACCTACCAAGGGGTAAATAAGGTTCAAGTTAAGGACGTTCCAGACGCGGCACTGAAGGAAAATGACGACATTTTAGTTCAAATTACCAGTACAGCAATATGTGGGTCTGATCTCCACCTAATCCACGGTATGATTGATCCCAATTTACAAGAGAACTATGTAATCGGACATGAACCAATGGGAATTGTCGTTGAAGCGGGCCCAGATGTGACAAAAGTTAAAAAAGGAGATCGCGTAATAATCCCCTTTAATGTAGCCTGCGGGGAATGTTACTATTGTAAGCATCACCTAGAAAGCGAGTGTGACAGCTCCAATCATAAGGGTGAGCAAGGAGGAGTTCTAGGGTTCTCTAAAGCCTTTGGTGGGTATCCCGGTGGTCAGGCCGAATTATTAAGGGTCCCTTATGGCAACTTTACACCTTTCGTAATTCCCCAAGACTGCGAGTTGGAAGATGAGAAACTCTTATTTTTAGCGGATGCCGTTCCAACCGCATATTGGGGTGTTGAAAATGCCGGGGTCAAAAGAGGAGATACGGTTATCGTACTAGGATGTGGACCAGTGGGTCTCTTAACTCAGAAATTCACCTGGATGAAAGGAGCGGCTAGGGTAATTGCCGTCGACCATATTCAGTATCGCCTTGACCATGCTAAGAAAACTAACAATGTTGAGATTTGCAATTTTACTGAGGTAGAAAATTTAGGCGATCATCTCAAAGAAATAACTGGCGGGGGCGCCGATGTCATCATCGATTGCGTAGGTTTGGGTGCGAAAAAGACCCTACTTGAATCTGTCGAGACCTCTTTACAACTACAAGGTGGCTCTTTGAGCGCAATTGTCATAGCCACTCAAGCGGTACGCAAAGGGGGTACCATTGGAATTGTAGGTGTCTACGGCTCAAGCTTTAACGACTTCCCCTTGGGAGATCTTTACAAACACAACATTACTTTGAAAATGGGTCTAGCACCTGTGGTCCATTACATACCTGAATTATATGAAAAGATTGCTAATGGAACCTTTGATCCCACAGATATCATTACGCATCGCTTACCTTTATCTAAAGCAGAACATGCTTACCAAGTTTTCGATGAAAAATTGGAAGACTGCATTAAGGTTGTGTTAAAACCGCAAGTTCTTCATTAGCGGTGCACGACGGTGTTCAGGAATTGTTTTCTCCGCTTGGCCAGGCATACCAGAAAAGAATCCCTAAAGTGCCTGCTAAATTAATGGCCTCTAGGGATTCTTTTCTGGTAAATCGGTAAAACCTTATCCAAAAACAGCTGGATAATAAGTGACCCAGCCTCCGGCTAAATTCCTAACATTAGTAAATCCATGTTGAGTCAAAATCCGATAAGCTATATAGCCCCGTAACCCTATCTCACAGTAAACCACGATCTCCTTATCATGAGGAAGTTCCGATAAGCGGCTGCGCAGGGTATCTATCGGAATATGCAGCGAGCCAGGAATAAATTTAGCTCTTCGTTCTTCTTCGTCCCGTACATCAATGATAAATACATCCTTCGTACGTTTGCTTAGTTCCTGCCATTGGATCATCCGAACATCACCATTGATAATGTTTTCCGCCACGTAGCCAGCCATGTTAACCGGATCCTTTGCCGATGAAAAGGGCGGAGCATAGGCCAGCTCGAGTTCCTGCAAATCATACACAGTACCTTGGTTACGGATTACTCCAGCGATGTCATCGATCCGTTTATCGACACCCTGAGCTCCGACAGCTTGGGCACCCAGGACTCGACCGTCACTAGGATCAAAGATCAGTTTAATGGATAATCTGGTTGCTCCGGGATAATACGAAGCATGGGAATTGGAGTGAGTAAAGGATACTTCATGAGGAATTCCTAATTTTTTAAGCATTTTTTCATTCGCGCCGGTCGACGCTGCCACTAAATCAAAAACCTTGGCGATACCAGTACCTTGGGTACCCTTATACTGGCTATCCCGACCAGCGATAATGTCGGCAACAATGCGCCCTTGCTTATTAGCAGGCCCGGCAAGCGGCAAGAGCGCAGCTTGTCCTGTTACTAAGTGTTTCACCTCAATGACATCGCCAACAGCGTAAATATTCGGGTCTGAGGTCTGGAGTCTTTCGTTAACTTTGATTCCGCCTAAGTCCCCGATTGTAAGCCCGGCTTCCTTCGCTAATTTAATTTCAGGTTTTACACCAATGGCCAAGATTATTAAGTCAGCTTGAACTTCACCGCCACTTTGAAGTGTAATGAGAGCCCCTTTCTCCTTTTTAGCAAAGGATTTTACCCCATCTTCCAAAATGAGGTTGAGTCCTTTGTTGAAAATGTGCTCATGGAGAATTGCCGCCATTTCATAATCCAGAGGAGCCATAACCTGATTGCTCATTTCAATAATTGTTGTATCTACTCCTCTGGCATGGAGATTTTCGGCCATTTCCAAGCCAATAAAGCCACCACCTATGACTGCCGCTGTTTGAGGCTGCTGCTCATCGATAAATCGTTTAATCTGATCAATATCTACAACATTACGAACAACAAGAGCTTCGATGTCGTCAATCCCGGGAATCGGCGGACGAAGCGCAGCTGCCCCGGGAGCAAGGATTAATTGATCATAGGATTCTCGATAGACCTTACCATTTCTTTCTTGGATTTCGACGACTTTTTCCTCAGGAAAAATACGGGTAACCTCACTATAGATTCTAACATCAATTAGAAAGCGATTTCTCATGGCTTCAGGCTTTGATACCAGAAGAGCCTCCCGATCATCGATGACTCCACTGATATAATACGGTAAGCCACAGTTCGCGTAGGATATATGTTCCCCCCGCTCAAAGATAATGATTTCAACCTCTTCATCCAAACGGCGTAAGCGTGCTGCAGCACTGGCTCCTCCTGCGACTCCGCCAACAATAAGTACCTTTTTGCTCATCACAACTTCTCCTTTATCGAATAGATTTATCTCTAATTTATAAAACATTAATAAAATGATAACATGATTGATCGGCAATTGACAATGGCAATCATGTTAATTCCTGCTCTATTAGGGACTTTCCTTCTCTAGGAAGGTTTTTCGTTTCTCCCCTTGCAATGGCTTCTCGGATTTTCTGTTCAGTTATATTCCCGAAAATATCTAATATTTACTTTTTCCTTTCAAAATACCACATTAGATTATTTACATTATATATCAACCAAGCGTGATGTGGGTACCATTAATTTTAAAATCCCCACCTCTCATTAAGTGAACTATTTTTCCAAATGATCGCCAACAATATGGGCAACCTCAATGCTTACGCCCTGTGCATCTTTCGTGAAATAGCTAACTATTAAGATAACCTTTGCGCGTCCCCCTGCATCGATTTCAAGTTACGTTCCGAGGCATTCAATCCACCAGAATATTAGCGATTAAAAATGTAAAGATTAATAAAGTTCGTTCAGCCAATCCGCTTTGGGTTTGCCTTGTCATGATGATCATCACAGTTTTCCCAAGACCATTAACAGCAAAGCACTTTTCACGCAGGAAATTGTTAATCAGCCTTTAAAAATATTGACAAACATAAGGAGTATCTATGCTTGATTTTCATCTAATACTATCATGTTTATCAATACTTGTTGCGTGGAAATGGGGAGATTGGCGAAATTGGAGACTCTATTACTCAACGATTTTGTATATGATCATTGGCGACCTAACTTATATCATATTAAGATGGAACGAACCTCTTTGGAGATTTGAATCACCGATCTTCACTAGCATCTTTATAGAGTTTCTACTTGCTTTTGTATGTTATCCCTGTACATGTCTTATTTATTTCAAACTTTACTCGAAAATTAAGAAATTCAAGAAGTCTCGCTATGTTCTCTTCCTCTACCTCTTCAGCGCATCTTTATATACTTCTATTGAATCACTTTCATATAGATTAGGGTTCATTTCTTACCATAAAACATGGAATAGCTCTTGGACTTTTTTATTTAATTTAGTCATGTTTCCACTGCTTCAACTCCATTACGAGAACCCTTTCTTAGCTTGGACTTTATCAATCGTATTGGCCTTATTAATGGTACACTTTTTCAATTTTCCCTTTACCATCTTGGAAAATGGTCGATATTAACCATTTATTATCTCATGTTTCTAGGGGGCGAGCACCAATGGGTTCAGCATTTTGGACGAACACGATATGGTTCTTATTATTATTTCTAACGAGCATCATGGCTATTGGTTTGTTGCTATACAAAACAAACAATCTTAAATTTTCTATCGCGCTTCTTTTTTCCATCATAGGCTTTTCGTTTATATTAGAGGCATTTCTTGTGCTCGGTTTTAATGCGTATACGTATTACCCCAAAATCGTTCAGATTGAATTTCTAGATGCCGTTTTTGGCAATTATTTTTCTCAAATATCGGTCTCCTCAACAGCTTTATTGCTAGCTGTGTATCAGCGATCATACCTCGAGTATTGTATTTTTGGCCTAATATACTTTTTATTGGATGTTTTATTTTTGAAACTGGGCATATATAAGCATTTCTGGTATAGATCCATCTATACCTTTTTTGGTTTCATCATTTTTTCATGGATCATTAGAAAGTGGTATGAAAAAGCAAAGACCTCTAATCATTGGTTTATTCAGTATATTTCCCTTTACTTTAGCGTGGCTTCATTCAGTACTTTCACTATTTTTCTAGGTCAACGATTATTGGGTATACAACTTTTGAGGGGTCATTTCTTTGCTGATATCGCTAAGGACAATACGGCGACTGGTTTTCTTTACCAATTTATTGTGATCAATTATTTAATTATTCTCTATAAATCTCAGTTCCACTGGGGAGTAAAAACGGTGGCTTTTTCATGTTTATTTATAGCTCAATATCTTGCCTATCGTGCAGGTTTTTTATATATATACAAAGGACTATTCTTTTTTGTGACATCAATGGATTTGATTGGATGTTATAGCTTAATTGCCGTCTTTAGCTATTTATTATCGAGCAAACCATTCACGATTCAATCCTCCTGATTCAGGTGTACCAGTTCGTAGGATTTCGCCCTCGCATTCAAAAAAATCCACCTTCCACTGACGCGACCTTGATTCCTTCATTATATAGGTCGACCACGAAAACAAACTTAATTTCCTTCGTCACCAAATGACGCTTCACATTATTCCGAACTCTATCCTCTGATTATACGACCTTTGATTAGTGTTCTGATCTTGTCAATAAACTGAATTCTGCATTCCGCATCTTCAAAGATTCTTTTTCTCAGAGCAAAACTAATCTCCAATTGAATCCCCTTACCTGTACATCCACGATTACATATATTTGTTACCCTTTCACCGCGATATCCTTGCTTACTTTCTTTCACGATAAAACCGTGGTGCTGGAGAGCAACTCGCAATTCGGTACCAAATGTTGAATCCAAACCACCAATCATTAAGAATTCTTCGATAGAATTTTTTAGTCCGTGAATAGTCACCACTGTATCCGCTTCCTGGAGGGCTTGTAATACAATGGGTTCATCAAAATTATGGCTAGTAATGTGAAGCCTTCTGTTATCTCCGTTTATTATGCCTTCAAAGGAATACCAAGCAAATTCTTCGCCTGCTATCCATTTTGCAATTTGAGAAGTATAGTATTCGATCTTCCCTCCATGTGGAGCTATAATTAAGACTCTATGCCAATTACGACTTGCCGTTATCTGATAATCTTGGCCTTCCTGCTCGTTCAACTGCAACTCTCGGAAATTTGAGTAGAAACCACGCATTGTTGTCCTCCTGTCTAACTTAATGCTATTGTACCGACAAGGGACACCTATCCCTAATCTTAGAGGAAAGACGGGATGTTGTGTCAACTCCAGTGGCCGTATCTGCCACCACGGGTATTACTGTCCCATATAGCATCATAATAGATGCTAGAACTACGCATAGTAGTTCACTCCTCACAGTTAGTTCCTCCCATGACAATTCCCTGTTTGAAAATAATACTTCTTTAATCTGATATTCGGGATTTTCCTAAAAATCCCTGCAAAAACACTAGAATAATTTGTATTTATTTAGCAAAAATAATTACCAGGCCGTCAAAAACGGTCTGGTAATTCACATTCATCATAGAATCCTTCCTGGGCTTCATCTTCAGAAGTCCAACAGGTTTTCAATGTTCCTGAACATTTGGTCGGCACTGCCCTAGCTAGGATCGTCAACCGACGTCACCTGTTAAGCCGCGCCGTTTAAGCGACTTCAGCTCTTAAGAAATGTAAGCAGGTCAGTATTAAGCTGGTCTTTGTGAGTGTACGCGAGGCCGTGGGGGGCACCCTCGTATATCTTTAGGGTCGCGTTCTTGACCAGCTTTGATGAACTTAGAGCCGAGGCACCGATCGGCACGATCTGGTCGTCATCCCCGTGAAGGATCAACGTCGGCACGTCGAATTTCTTGAGGTCTTCTGTGAAATCCGTCTCAGAGAACGCCTTAATGCAATCGTAGGTGTTCTTGTGACCGGCCTTCATTCCTTGGAGCCAAAACGAATCGATCATTCCCTGCGAGACTTTGGCACCTGGTCTGTTGGCCCCGAAGAATGGGCCGCTGGCAAGATCCTTATAGAATTGCGAACGGTCAGCAAGTGAGCCGAGGCGGATCCCGTCGAACACCTCGATCGGCAAACCGCCTGGGTTAGCTGCCGTTTTCAGCATCAGCGGCGGGACGGAGGAGATAAGAGCGGCCTTGCCCACCCTTTTCGTACCGTGGCGACCAATATAGCGGGCAACTTCGCCACCACCCGCCGAGAAACCAATTAGAGTGACGTTTTTCAGGTCGAGCGATTCGATCAGCTGCGAGAGATCGTCTGCATAGGTGTCCATCTCATTGCCATTCCAGGGCTGGCTCGATCGTCCATGACCACGGCGATCATGGGCAATGCAGCGATATCCGTTGGAGGCCAGGAACACCATCTGAGACTCCCAGCTATCTGCATTGAGGGGCCAGCCGTGACTAAATACAACGGTCTTTCCAGTACCCCAATCCTTGTAATAGATCTGTGTTCCATCTTTCATCATAAGTGTACTCATAATTAATTTCCCTCCGTTCATTAATTACAACAATGCAGTCTCTATCATTACTGCCCTTACTTTATTAGGCGCGTAGATGCCAATATTTCTCAGGGACAAATATAGGACCAACCTGCAGCTTTTTTCTTGAATATTTCACCTCCCACCGAGGAATCGACCGTTACAAAATCAAGCAACTCATTTCTACGTATCCTGAAATTTCGCATCGCATTGGCGCAGGCATTAAAGTTGAGTAGCTGCAGGAACTTGTCGCTGGAACAGCTTGTAGCCTCTCAGCTTACCTCTTGCCATCTTCTCACTCCCTAACTGGTGTGATCACAATCGTTATCAGTAATAGTGAGGCTACCAGTATTTTTTTCCTTCTATAATTAGAATGATAACAGGAAAAAATGCCATTATTATGGCATTTTTCTTGTATTAAGGAGCTATTGTTTATGTTCCCCATTATTTAAAACGAGCAACTTACTTTTTAGAAGATCTCTAATTGGGAAAGCCATAAGATCTCTAGAATAACAACGATTGTCCATAAACATGCTTTATCATATAAGTTTATAGTATTATAATGACAACTTGTAAATATTAAAATACAACTTATTTTGCGGTCTTCCGGCGCGCAATCTGGAGTATATATTCTAATTCTTGCATCCGTAAGACTACTGCTAGAATCAAAAATACGACCACGCCAACGCAGGTGCCGACAACTAGGTTAATTAGTGAACCCCAGAAGTTTGTATCAGCAAATGTTGAAGTGTAACGGAATACCAACCACACAGCCATACCCATGATAGTTGAAGCAAATAATATTTTGGTTAACGAAGTTAGGATTTGCCGACCGTCGATAAGGCCAATCTTCCGCTTTAAAAAATATAACAATAGAAGCATATTGACAATACCACTAATCGATATAGCCAAGGCCAAGCCGCCTTGGGCTAGCGGCTTTACCAACACATTCATCAACACGATATTTACAACCAAGGTAATACCACTCAGTAATACAGGTGTCCACGTATCCTGCAAAGCATAAAAGGTTCGGGGCAAAATCACGGTGGCCGATTGTTCTACAATACCAAAGGCAAAGAAAATTAGCGTTGGTACCGTTGCCAAGGTATCTTGGTATGTAAATGCACCGTGCTGGAATACCACGCTAATTAAGGGCTGGGCCAGAATTATCATTCCTACTGAAATAGGAATAGTAACAAACATGATGCTGCGGAGTGCAAGGGAAAAGGAATCCCTGAACAACTTCCAGCGATTTAGGTTGATCGCCTCGGTTAGAGTAGGAAAGATAGCAAGCCCCACGCTGTATGCGAAGATGCCTATCGGTAATTGTTGTAATTTATAGGCAAAATTGAACGATGCTAAACTTCCTTTTGGTAAAGCAGATGCCAGATTCACATAAACGAATACCGGAATCTGCCCCAGTCCAAAAGAAAGAATAATTGGAAAGGCTAAGAAAGCAATTCTACGTACCCCAGAATGTCGAAAGTTAAACGTAAAAGTATACGTGAAACCGACCTTGCGCAAAGCAGGTATCTGAATAAGGAAATTACCCATTGCCCCAATTAATACCCCCACTGCAAATCCTTTGATACCGATAATTGGGTTTAGAAGGGTGCCGAAAATTACTACGCACAAAGCATAGATTATTGAGCCAACAGCCGAGGGACCGAATATTTTTAGTGAATTAAGGATTCCCATACTAAACCCACTTAAGCTAAGCAAGATAGGTTGAAGCATCAGAATCCTCAGGATCGATGTGGCTAGTACTTTAGTTTCATCCGGCGCATCGGGAATATACAAGCTCATAATTCCAGGTGCAAAGATTAAGGCAAGGATGGTAATCACACTTAGCGTCACCACGACCAAATTTATTACAGCACTAGCAGTGTACCAAGCTTCTTTTCTTTTTCCCTTGGCTAAATAACCGGAAAGTACAGGTATAAAAGCCGAGCTCAAGGCTCCCACAACCAAAAGGCTATATATTAGATCGGGGAAAACAAAAGCTGCAACATAGGAATCCACGATATAACCCGGACCATAAAATCCTGAAATCAGTGCATCTCGCAAAAAACCCAATATTCGTGAAAGCAAACCGGCCACCGCGATCAAACCGGCTGCTTGCGCGATTGTTTTATTTGTCATTTTAAGTCTCCTAAATAAAGTGCATATCCAACTTGTTAGGAATATAATTTCATAAGTTAACTAAGACCAGCACATCTGAGCGCCGTGATGGCGGCTAGTGCAATTCCACCCCTTACAACTATTGGCTATTATAACTTCGCCAGCAAAAATGATTCACCTTTATATTACTCGCTTAGCCCGATATCAATATATGACAATAGGAATAAGCAATTCTAGAGACAGCTAAACAAATAACCAATATTAAGGCAACAGATTTAAACTTTTCACGTTTCGTCATGTCCTAAATTATCACCGTCCATTCCCCCTGGCAGTCACTATCCCACTGTAAGGCCACCTTTTAGCAAAATCAGATATGGCAGTTAGATGCCGCGCCAACCACTTACATCGCATTGTCCATACTCATTCCAGTCCATAGCCGCCACAGTACCGTCGGGATCCCAAGAAGGATGAGCACCTGGGTGTAGGTCAAATTCGTCACCAGTGACGAATTTGGATTGCCGTTACTGTCGGGGGAATCAAGTATTCGGTGAAACTTGTCGTTTCGTGAAGAGTTCTGGAACCTATGCGGAACGACAAAAAATGACAGCCCGTTAGCATGTTCCGCCGAGTACAAACCCGTTTTGAATATTTCCTAGAAGGAATTTCCGGATACTAAACCTTACCAAAATATGAACACTTTTCTTTTCGGCACCCATGTGGATGCCGATCAAGATACTTACATACTATGTTCTCTGTGGCTAGTGGCAAGATAACACCTAAATGTTCTTTCACCATTTTTACTGCCTCAATTAATGATTTCCGAACGAAATTCTTGCAACAACAAGGCCCTGTTTCCTTGGCAATTGTGCCAAGAATTCTTACTACTACGCTCATAGCGGCAGCAGTTTCACGGTCTTTTGAGCAGGCTGCGCCAAGAACGACACTAAAGCAGGCTCCAATCGCAGGGGCGATCCCACATACCCCTGTAAGTCCACAATATCCCCCGATTGCTTGTTTCTTTGTCCTGTTCAATGCTTCAACAATCTGTTCATCTGTAACCCTAGCTATTCCTTCGTTCTTGAGTGCTGCCATCAAAGCCCCTGCAACTATCCAAGCATTTTCACAACCGAGCATGGGTACAACCTTTAGTTCCATAAGATACTCAGAAATTTCAAAGGGGTCTACTGATTTGCTAGATAACACGTAATCTTTCACAGTGTCAAAAAGACCTTTCCCATGGCACTCATCACATATGTAGTGTCCTTTAGGGCAGGAAATGTTGCCGCTATCCTTTTTGCCACAACGAAAGCATGTTAATTCCCGTCCTAAACTAAAGTATTCCAACTGCCCTCCACAAATTTGACAGTTCTCGGTATTGGATTCAGAGTGCTGACCAGCACTAGAATTCGACCCTCAACAATCTGTTGAAGTATTTTTATTACTTATATTCTGAATTAGATCTATCAACCCTTCGCCTCCTTATGTTGAAAAGGGAACCCAACAAATCACTTAACTATCCCAGAGCTTCTTTACTAAGCCGGGACACCCTTCCCCATCTTCGAATGATCCGACGACCAATTTTTCTGACACTCCGCGCGACTAAAGTCGGCGGGTTCTTAGGTACGAAGACTTCCGATATACTCTCGCTTACAGGTATAGTGCTCTGCAAGGTACAACATATAAAGACTGGTCGATTTCCC
>JARLHU010000148.1 GCA_031292095.1 Desulfosporosinus sp. | reverse complement strand
GTAACCAAGGATCTATGCAAAGTAAAGGTATGACGGGTAACCAAGGATCTATGCAAAGTAAAGGCATGACGAGTAACCAAGGATCTATGCAAAGTAAAGGTATGACGGGTAACCAAGGATCTATGCAAAGTAAAGGCATGGCGGGTAACCAAGGATCTATGGGTATGTAAAGAATTGCTTATATTTTAAGCTTTCTCAGGGAACGATCTTTCGAATTACACGAGTTCGTCTAAGGCAAAAAAACGTTTTTATGATGAATAAAACACAGTGTAGTGAGTCTTACCCATCATAGCTGTCTAGCCTAACTCGTTCACAGCGTATACTAAGAGAGAAGCCGCATTAAATGCGACTTCTCTCTTTATAATGTTTAATATAGATAACCTATGGATGATCGTATCCTGCCTTGTGCATGAAACTTAGGATGGGTCATCTCGGTTAAGCACAAAGGAAGAATTACGGTTTCTTAATACTCGGGTTACTTGCACCAGGATTATAGGTGTTTGGTTGAGTCGTTAGCATATTCTTAGTTTGAGAAATCAGCTGTTTCAGCTGATTAGCATTTGAACCATTGGGATCTTTGTCCAATGCAGTCTGCCACATCCGAATAGCCGTTGGGTAGTCTTGTTTAACACTCGAAAGAAAAACGCCATAGTTGAACAACGCCTGTTGAAAATCCGGTTTCTCAGCTAAAGCCTCTTTAAAACTATTATCTGCCAAATCGTTTTGTCCACCATAAAAGGCGGCAGTGGCCATATCCGTTAAAACATTGATATCTTTCTTGGTTTTAAGTACGTTTTGATAATATTTAACAGCTTGGTTATAATCCTCTTGCGCTTCATTCGGAGCATTTTTCTGAGCCGAAGAAGCCAAGTCATAATAAGCATCGCCTAAATTCTGTTGAAGTGGAATATCATTAGGGTTTGACTTTACCTGTTTGTTGAGAGTATCTACTCGACTTTTTAAGCTACTATAATCATTGTTGCCAGAAGACGAGGAAGAGTTTGGAGAAGTACCGCCGGAGAAATATCCAAAGACCCCTGCGCCAACCAAACTAATGGTTATCAAAATTGCGATAACTATAGCTGTAATTTGCTGGCTTTTCTTATTATTTAACACCGGGTTTCCTCCCTTTCATTGACCTATTTACAGAGCCTTTTTCAATGATTCACAGTGGCAGACAACACGGGGAAATAAATGAAAGTGCCCGGCTATGAAAGCCAGCCAAAGAGTCAGGTGGATGCTAGTGTTGATTCCGGCTGTATATCGTGCAGCAAACCAAACGTACACCTGGCTGCAATCACGCCCGCTGCACCTATGATATTCCGAAGGTGTCGCCCTTTCATAGAATGCCTCCTCATTTGGGCACATATTCAGAAATCATCCTTTTTGTGCTCTTACCTCAAAACTTTCCTCGGGGAAAAGGCTAGATAGACTAACATTCGCATCCAACAGAGCCTTTTGAACATCATTGCGGAGGGCATCAGGTTGAACAGTTATACCTTTATCTTTACATCGAGCATAAATTAAATAACTGTTAACCGTCATTCTCTGTAGCTTGGCTTCCATTTGAATTTTCTGGTTCGTTTGACTGACAAAGACACTTCCAGACTGCTTCCTGCGAATCATTTCATCACGGATTGCGTTTCGAAGCTTTCCAGTATCAATCAATTGGTTTCCCCACTGATTCATCGGCACCACGCTGGCTAAGACCAAATTTTTTGTTTCGTTTAGCGTTCCTTTGTTGTTGGCTTTTTCCACGATTAAATCAACGGCTTGGTAGACATCTAACCCTTTGATAGACAAGCCTTTCACTAGATTTGATCCGCCATTAACATCGCGCACATTAATAACCTTGCCCTCTTTGTTTATCGAAAACTCTACGCCTTTATTGATATCCAGAGCAACCGAGGCGACGGCCATATTAGGTAGGGAAAAAGAATAAAACGAAGTGATGCTAAATACAAGTAATAAAATTGCTGCAGTCGAGTATTTTAGCCAGGAATTATGAAACAACGGAAGCCGTTGGGGTTTTACAGTCACTTCAATCGTTTGACCTACGAGAGGTGGCTCTTTAGGAGTGGGAATTTCTATATAGTCGCCTTTTTCTGTGAAGATGACGGTAAGCTTTGTCGAGGTTCGCATTACAATGCCTTTGGTTTTCTCCATTTTCACTACACCCCCTCTCCCAGTTCTTCTGGAATCTGCATGAAATTTTTCAACGAATAGAATTCTGATTCGGATAGAATTAGTGCTAGGGCGATAAGATATTTTCGTCCCTTTTCCAGGGCCTTACGTTTTAAGCCGGTTAATAATTCTAGTTCTTTAATAGGTAAAAGTTTATGTGTTTTAAGATGCTCCATAAGAAGAGGGTTATTACTTAAAGCTAAGGCCGCCCTTAGGAGAGTTTGTTTGCTGTCTTTGTGTTTTGGGGAGACCTTGACCAAATCATCTAATGTCACCTTATAGGCACTTAGCACACGAACGTAGTTTTCAACGACTTCCGCAAAGACATTTTGGTTCTCGTTTTCTTGAAATAGATCTTGGGAAGCGTCAAGATCGTAACGGCTCAGTTCTTCATCTTCTGGGTTCAATGGTGAGAGGGAAAGATGTTGATGTTTGCCTTCTTTGCGGAAATAGTCCACTAATCTTCTGCGGATCACCATTTGAACAAAACTATAGAAAGAAGCTCCTCCATGAGTGTCGAAGGTGTCAATCGCTTCATTAAAGGCTGAAAGTGCAATGCTGAGCTCATCGTCATTGTCCCAGGTTAAATATCGGTTGCAGATTTTAGAGCTTACCCTAGCTATGAATGCTTTATGAGATCTTATGAGTTCCTCTCGTGCGAGAGTATCACCATTCTTGGATGAAATTAAGGTATCTTTCAAAACATCTTCTTGCACCTAAATCACTCCAATTAATAGTTATTCGGAAAACTTTAGCGATTTCAACGGGTAGGGGAAAATTATGCATGAATTATTTCAATATGGTTTGCGGGTATATCCGGGACTGTAAGGAAATTGGAGAAGGGCAGGCGACTTATAATGAGCGCCTGCCCTTCTTTTTTATAGGGAAATCACATTCGCATTGCCATTCTTACTGTAAAGGTAAGATAGTTTAGTATCCCGAAGAGCAAGATGACAACTAAATACGGCATAGAGACTGATAAAGCTTTACTTACTCCATAGTTCTTTTTAGCTATTCTATAAGCCGTGTAAAGGGAACCAAGGGTTCCTGCAATGACTAAGAAGTATTGCATTATTTGAATCGTTGGATCAGCAATGAATGAGGTTGATCCTTCAATATGCACCCCGAACAGCCCCATGAAAGTATAGTAGGTCGCCTTCCCTTCCGCCAGAAGATGGAACAAGTTATGGGCCATGTGGGAAGCAAGGTCAAGTGGAATGACGGCATACCCAAAACGTGCAAAGGCATTGCGTAAAGTCTCACCCGTGAAACGCTTAGAAATTGCAGTTGCTGCGAAAAGGAGTAATACTGGAGTCGTCATAGCGAAAATAAAGAGAATTGTAAAGACAATATCTTGATTAGCAATACCTAATGTCAGCTCTACCCACTTTAAGAAGGAAGGGTAAAAGTCTAACATAGTAATGTTTTGGACAAACACAATTCCGACGATAACAATCGCTAAGAAAGATTCTTCAAAATGCACTCTAGTCATCGACCAAAATTCACTGGTAGGTTTGCGCGGGGTCAGGCGGATCGAATCATTGGGACAGCTTTTGATGCAGTTCCCACAGAGATTACAATTGGCGTTGTTATCCATTGCCATCGGAAATTCAAACATAGGACAGCCCGGCGTTTTATCATTACCCTTATAACAATCTCTTGTTTTGCAGGTTTTGCAAGTGTCTTTGTCGGCCCGTAGCTCTAACATACCGGCCCGGGAATAGTTGCCGGACAAACTACCGAGAAAACATAAATAACGGCACCAGGTACGGCGTTCAAAGAGCAAAGCACTTACCATTACGCCACCTAGGATGAGTAATAAGAGGGTTCCAGTTCCTCGGGGAGATTCCACAATCCCCCAAATGTGATCCGACCAGGTGATAAATATGAAGGTAATATCGATGATCCAGAGACCGTTCTTTCGGATAAAGTTCGGAACCTTGAGGTTAGCCCCAAATAACTTTTGGGTTAGATCGCTAACCCAGGCAAAAGGGCAAATTCCACACCAAAACCGACCCAGTAGAAAGAAGAAAAAAGGGATTAAGGGCCACCATAGAACCCATGTGGCAGCAGAACCAAAGTTTTCGCCGACGTTTGTTGGACCCGCTAAAGTTTCTACCATGATGACCCCAAAAACTAAAACCGTGATCCATTGAAAGATTCTTGGGTATAAGGAACTTTTAAGAAAACGTTTGAGGAAAGGATAATTGAGGAAGTTTATTGGTTGCTTTTTAGTAGACATTCTAATGGCCTCTACTTTCTTAGCTTTTCTTTTTCTTTAAGAATGCAGCCAGAATTCCAGCGATCACAACTGCACCAGCGACGCTGCCAATAAGAACATAATTCGGTCCGGGTTTACCGACAGTTATTGGAAAATTGACGGTACTATTGCCCAAAGATGATGAAATAGTAATAGCTTGATTCCATTGACCAGGTTGATTAAAGGACATACCTTCCATCATGTATGTTCCAGGGGCCATAGCCATTGAACTCATTGAAGCTTGTTCTTGCATAGGAGAGCCACCTTGCTTGTCCATCCCGGAAGACATGTCCATGCCAGCCATATTACCGCTATTACCAGCACTACTACCCATCGTTGATGGCATCATCATTACTTTGGCCCCGGTCACTGGTTGTCCAGTGGCCTTATTTTTGATGACCATAGTCATGGTTCCAGCTTGATTAGTCATAAGATTTTCTGGATTGGTTTGCATTATCACATGATAAGGGCCAGCGTCTTGTTCAAGTCCACCCGATGCAGCAAGAGTATTTGTAGCAAACACGAGAGTTAAGAGTAAGAGAGATAGGGAAAGAAGGATTTTCTTCATTGGTTTTCTCAAGTTATTCATAGTACACACTCCTCTAAAAATATTGACGAATAATATATGCCAGGTTGCGTTTTGTGTTGATTACAATGTAATAATGGTAGGTTTTTCAGACTCTTATGCCAGTATTTGATGAGATTTTGGATGTTGCAAAAAACTTTTTCTATACCACCAAATAGATTTGTAAGGGAACTTTGAAGTGTTCTCCAGACAATAGTTTCCGTCTTGTGTGGGATAAGACGCATTGTAGTGTGTCTTATCCCACACAAGACGGAAAGCAGAAAACTCCAGTACTACATGATGGTTCAAATTTTTATATCGATTTTATTTCCTCCAATTGCTTTAGGTAATTCGCTGGGGTGGTGGTTTTGTTGTTGTTGTTTAGCGACACCTTCGTCCGCTTTGGAAACTTGTTTATTTGCGTATTTCCATGCATCCCTTGCATCCCACAGTTTTTAGACATGCCTCCCGAATTTGCCATACCACTAATTCCTTGCATCATGACTATTCCACCTTCCAGTTCCACAGCAACCAAACATTATCCATTGCTCCTTTTTTACTTAGAATGTATTCAGATCAATGCCTCAATTGAGGCATTGACAAATACCATCTCAGATCAGAAGTTCATCATGTTACTACCTGTTTTTGACGTCCTGCTCCCGTTCATCATCGAGCTTCCAAAATTGGTATTTCCACTTCCGTTGGTCATCATGTTCCCGCTGGAATTACTCATGAATTGGTTCATCTTAACCAGATTACCTTGCCCCATTTGTGACTTAACGGTTGGGTCTGAATTCATAAGTCCTTGCATCGCGTTAACATCCCCTGTTTGAATAGCCTTCTGCATACCCGCTGAATTATGGAGATTTTGCATACCCGTCGAATTCATCAAAACTTGATGTTGCCCTTGAGAAAACGTTTGCTGCATGAATCCTTGCATTTGACCAACGATTCCATTACCTTGTTGCTGGGTCGTTCCAGCTAAAGCTGGTAAAGCTAAAAGTCCAATTGCCAATGTTGCGGTTCCTACAATTGCCGTGATTTTTTTACTAAATTTTGTCATTGTATATTCCCCCTCATTTAATCTTCATTCTAAAGCTTTTCTTCATTTGATTTACTGATCTTCCATGTCCTTAGCTTAACTCTTGGATACGACTATCTCATGAAAAAGTTGTGAATTTCTCATGAAGAAGGGACCCCAATTAAAAATCGGAGTCCCTTCTTATTAAGATTTACGTCAAGAGAATTGTCCTTGGGATTTATTTTGCACTTAAAGCTTCCTTTACCAAGGGTTGCAGGGCTGGATCTTTCAGCATGGCTTCAAAGGTCGCTTTCATTTTAGGATCGGACATGATCTGTACCATAGGCTTAACCATTGACGGATTAGACATAATACTCACCATGTTGTCCTTGTTTTGGCTACTCCCCATGATACCTATCATATTCTTTTGTACCTCGCTATTTTTCATCAGATCGACCATCACAGGCATCATTTGTGAAGATCCCATTATTTTCACCATGGACTGACGATTATCAGGTGAACTCAAAACATTCATCATTCCCGTAGAATTGCTCGTCATATATTGGGTCATGCTGCTGGTGTTTATAGTACCCTGATTACCCATCATAGTACCTTGATTTTGACTGCCGCAACCGGCAAGACTTAATGTTGCAATGGAAATCAGACCTACAAACACAATCGATTTGATTTTCTTAGTCACAACCATTACCCCCTACTCTTAATTAACTTTTAACAATTATTGTTTCCAATTGAACTTCAGTTAAATACATTCGGTATCAAGAAACTTAGTCAAAGTATTAATGTATAAGTTCTTCTAAAAAAGAGTCTTTACTTGAATTATGGAAATTTAACCTGTTGGTACGAAGCTACTATTATGAAATTGGCTCAATAGTGGGAGAAGATCAAAAACCCTTCCCGATGAAAGAATTTAGCTTAGAAGTATCAGGTTACCAATGTATTCCTGAAGTTAAGGAAACATCAGACTAGTTATCTTCATCCTTTCCACGTCTTCCACCTTGCGATTATTATAACATGATTACTATTACAATAGAGGACCGGGTCATCTGAATGTTCTAAATAGTAACAGCAATAAAGGGCAGTTTCTCCCTGTGAAGTCACTGCCCTTATTTTATGAGCATCATTCTACTCATTTATCCTCTAAATCCTGTTTTCGACTTTGATATTCTGTGGAATCAACCTCGCCACGCGCATAGCGTTCACGGAGGATATCTAGTCCGGTATTCTGTTTACTGAGTCCATTAGTATAAACTTCCGAAGAGTTACGACGAAACATATAGAAGCTCAGTAGAATGATCGCAATTCCGAAAATGAGCGGCATGATTATCCCCATCACACCCATCCACCCATATCCGCCCATATCCGCCTCCATAACAACCGCTTCCCCAACCGCCCATCATATTACCCCAGTTACCCATCATGTGAATTCCTCCTTCAATCAACTTCTAAAGTATCGATGAATTTTAAGCTTAAATCTTGATCTTCACAAACTGCTAAACAATAGTCTATCCCTTCTTAATGGATATTGGCGGCTTTTGTCCAGATAGTTCTTGTTTCCGCTCTAGATATTCCTCTCTATTAATCTCACCACGTGCATATCGATCATTCAATATATCCAGCGAAGTATGCCCCTGAGATTGATGGTTCGTGCAACATGACCCTCCAGCTTTGCCTGAATTAAACATGTAAATAGCAACGATGACCAATATAATTAGACCGAACATCATTTGAGAGCCCCCCTTAAGTTATCGTTTGCTTTACTGATCTTCTATGTCCTTAGTTTAACGCTTGGATACGATTAACTCATGAAAAAGTTGTGAATTTCTCATGAAGAAGGGACCCTGATTAACATTCAGGATCCCTTCTTTCATTTCGCGGCCCCATTTTGCCAAGGATGGCAACTCCAACAAGTTGGCTTAACAGAGGCATAATCATGGCATGAAACACAGAATTGATCTGACGAATTTAATGCAGGGTTATAATGACAGTTCAGGCACGTATCAATACCAATTTTGAATGACTTCCCTTGACTATTAATATATTCTGTCTTACCCTCGCGCACCGCTTCATCTCTCCATAGATTGAGCAATTGCATGTGATTAGCCCTCATCCATTCCGTTGGTTCGATACATTGCTTAACAGCTAGCTTCTGGATCGCTGGTGTATTCAAATTTATTCCCGGCCTCTTGTTTGTTTTCCCCATATTATAAAAAAAAGGCAAGCTTAGTAAAGCAACAACGATAACAAGCGATGCAATTATTCTTCCGCTTTTGTACATTATACATTGCACTCCTTTTGCGGTGTGTTAGGATCACTATTTACCTTTCTCAATAGGGATTTATTAACGACTGAATTGCATGATTCACTAATTTAAGTGATACACCCGTCTTGGTCAGCCGCCTAGTAGTATGCTCGTGTTTCCGTTTGAATCGTTTGTTTCAGAAATTTTAATAATGAGTTAGTTATTAGAATGAAACTCAATAAATCTCTCTTCACTTTAACTCCCCTTTTTAAGGGTCTGTATCAGCTTTGCCAACAAAGAAAAAATTTATCATAAATAATTCACAAAAGCCTTTAATTCTAAATTGAAGAGTGGCCGAAATAATTCGTCCACTCTAAAAGATCTTGTAGTTTTCCCGCTAAGGCTAAAGACCCTTAAATTTAGAAGCTAATATGTTTATAAATATTTTATAGCACCTTATTAAATGCTATAATACCCGTTTTCAGAGTTAACTAAAAAGTATACCTTTAGAAACACAAGCTTGTAATCAATAGTTGAAAGCCGTGCAGGTCTTGTTGACGCTGCACGGCTTTCAACTATTATGCGTTACTGTTCAGCGTTAGTGCATTGAAACTCTCGTATCAATCAGTACAAAATGCAAAGGGCCTCTTTCGAGCCTCCTTGCTGAATACTCCGGGTCAAACCACACCGAAATATCCATGCTATTCTTATTTGACTCGTATATTTATAGGAATTAGAGGTAGGGATAATCAGTTTTGACGAACTGTATTAACTGACACTCCGCGCGACTAAAGTCGGCGGGTTCTTAGGTACGAAGACTTCCGATATACTCTCGCTTACAGGTATAGTGCTCTGCAAGGTACAACATATAAAGACTGGTCGATTTCCCTAAGACTTTACTACCAAGCAGTC
>JARLHU010000147.1 GCA_031292095.1 Desulfosporosinus sp. | reverse complement strand
ATGACCTGCTTTGAAATGATCCGTTAAATAGTTACAGGCATCCCAGGGATTGACACGGTCCCCGCAAGTAAAGACGTCAACGGCTGCATATCCGAGTTCTGGCCACGTGTGGATGGCAAGGTGCGATTCAGAAATTACGACGACACCACTCACCCCTTGAGGACTAAACTTATGAAAAACTACCTCACGTACCTCGGCACCAGCCTCCAAAGCTGCATTGACCATCAGCATTTCGACTTTTTCACGATCGTTTAAAATGTCGAAACTACACCCATAAATTTCAGCCAACACATGACGTCCAAGAGAATTTGCCAATTGTGATCGTTGCCCCCTTTTCCACTCAAAAAATAGGAAAGAATCTGAGCCGGTCGTCTCTTCCTCCGGTAATCCCAAATTTCCATCAGGTTAAATTTTAGCACAAAGTATGGTGTTGTCAATAAGAAAATTTATTTTTTCGTGATATCCTCTAATAGTTTGTAATATTTCTATAATGGGGTATGCTTAGGTCTGTTTTCCTTTAAATAGCTCATATATTCACTGCATTAATAAGATTATATGGAAAAAGCTGTTCCTTTGAACCTCGTCCACAACATCATCTCAGCTAAGACTTACGGTAAAGGGAGTAAACAACTGGGAAAAAGAATACTAAGGGAATACGTAAGAGCAATTCATAAATTGCCCCTACCCAAACTAGAAAAGGCTCTTGGGGCTACCCCCAAGAGCCTTTTCTCTTAATTTCAGAAGCTTACATTGCGTTCTTATAGATCTGAATCACTTGTTCAAGTGTTGCTGTGCGAGGATTGGTAAATTGACAAGCATCTAATTTTGCGTTTCCAGCCATCAGAGCGAAGTCTTCTTCTTTTACATTCAGTGCACCTAGACCAGAAGGAATTCCGACGTCAGCAGACAACGTGGCAATTGCGGTTAAGCATTTTTCTGCTGCATCCCTGACTGAAAGTCCGTCAATATTTTCGCCCATTGCTACAGCGATCTCAGCAAAACGATCGAGATTTCCAATCATGTTAAAGCGTGAAACGTGGGGGAGAAGGATTGCGTTACATACACCATGAGGTAAGTTATAGAATCCACCTAATTGATGAGCCATTGCATGGACATAACCTAAACTAGCGTTATTAAAAGCCATACCAGCTAATAATTGAGCATAAGCCATTTGGTTACGCGCTTCGAAGTCATCACCATTGGCTACGGCACGACGCAGATATCTAGGGATTATTTTAAAAGCCATTAAAGCAGCTGAATCGGTTACTGGTGTTGCGATCGTGGAAACATACGCTTCTACAGCATGGGTAAGCGCATCCATTCCTGTAGCAGCGGTTAAGCTAGGAGGTTGTTTCATCATCAATAAGGGATCATTAATAGAGACATTCGGGGTTACGTGCCAATCAACGATGGCCATTTTAATATGACGTGCAGCATCCGTAATAATACAGAATCTGGTTATTTCAGCGGCTGTACCAGCGGTGGTGTTAATAGCGATCATCGGAGCCATTGGCAATTTAGATTTGTCTACGCCTTCATAGTCGTTAATTCTTCCACCGTTACCTGCAACAAGTCCAATTCCTTTGGCGCAGTCATGTGAAGATCCTCCGCCCATGGATACGATCAGGTCACAGCCTTCTTTTTTAAAGATGTCGAAGCCATCATGTACGTTTTTATCGGTTGGGTTTGGTTCAGCACCGCCATAAATAACAACTTGTACGCCTTCTTTAGTGATGATGTCAGCAATTTCCTGAGCCATGCCAATTTTTTCGAGGTAAGCGTCGGTTACTAATAGTACTTTTTTTCCACCCAATAATTTGGCCTGTTTCCCTGTTTCTTGAGCTGCTCCAGCTCCCATGAGATTTACTGTTGGCATGAAATACCCGTATACTTGATGAATAACTGACATTTTTGTTTCCTCCCATTTCTCTTGGCGTTAGCCATAATTTGTTTTTCAACAGTGACTCAATATTTGTCTTTTTTAGTGTGTCACTTTTGGTTATCTTTATACATTGCAAGAATCACGCCAACAATTAGAATATTTAAATAATCCTTAGATATTCGAAGATTTTCTGTTCAACTCCACTTGTTTTTGGATTGAGGGCCCCCCTGGAATTAGTTTTGATTCTTTGTACCAAAGCAATTTCTATTATACTGCCCTAGTTTGACGCACTTTGCTCGGAACGCCGTTTCATTTCGGAACACTATCTATGCAATATTTATGTACAATTATAAATAAAAAATCGAATATTGCAATAAATACACGATTTAACTCATGCACGCAATTCAATACGAAAAACCGCGGCTACGCCTCGTCCTTTTATTATTCACGGATATCATATTCGTAGGGGCACGACGGAAATGGGCACGATGCATCGTGCCCCTACTAATCATATAATGAAAATATTTTTCTTTCATGCTTCTATAAGTAAGTGCAATTTCGCAAGCATAGGGATACCCTGAAAACTTATACTGTCTGATTCATCAAAAAAGGATAGGCGGTTAAATAAGATTAACCTTCCTATCCTTTGCCCCTATGCACTAATCAGCAGTGGTTGGGTCAATTATAGATCTTACTTCCTCGACGCTGTCAGCTGGAAACCCACCAAGCTGGGCATGTTTTCGAATGATTTCTGCATTGGGAGCGATATAGACACAATAAATTTTATCTCCGGTAACATAACTTTGTACCCACTGGATCTCCGGACCCAATTCACTCAAAACATCACGAGATTTTTGCGATATACCCTTCAATTCGGCTTGGGATAGCCCCCCAGCTCCGGGTATCGCTCGCTCGATTACATATTTAGGCATAAACGTTCCCCTTTCAAATAATAGTTTGTTGGTTTGTTAGTATTAATCTTCCCAGCACAGTTTGCCTAGTTTTATAATTTTAAAGCAAGAATTATGCCACCAATAACTAATCCTGACGTACCATCGTCGCAAGCGGTAATCCTAAATATTTCAACTGGTATTTGGATCCCACCTTGCAGATTAAATTTAAACAGCCATAACTTTGTTCAAGTCGAAAGAGATTATCTAAAGGTATCCCCAGTATGCTGCAGAGGATAACTCGGTTTACACCCGCATGCCCAACTATTAAGATTGTCGTTTCATCAACTTGAGCGAGACTTTCGAATACCGGAATGACTCTTTTAGCGCAATCAGCAAAGCTTTCTCCCTCCGGTGGGCTGTAATTAGCTATATTTTCACCACGTGCTTTAAATTCCTGAGGAAACTTAGCTCTAATTTCCGAAAACAGCTTGTCCTCCCAAACGCCCATATTTAATTCCCGTAATTCCTCACGAACTGTGGGAACGATGTGGTGGTGGGAGGCGATAATATCTGCGGTCTGTCGCGATCTCTTTAAATCGCTGCAATATATGTTATCTAAAGGTACCTGGCCTAAAAAATCTTTCAAGACGGTAGCCTGCATCTTTCCATGAGCGCTTAACGGAAGATCCGCTTGACCAATATAGCGTTTGTCTCTGCCAAGACCAATATCGCCGTGTCTGACTAGATAAATAAACTTCTTATCCATAGTTCGCCAGGATCATCGGCTCTTACCGTTTTGATTCAACCCTCTTTGGACTTTAATCAACTCACTAAGGATGCTCACAGCGATTTCCTCAGGGGTTTCTGCCCCAATTTTTAGACCAATTGGAGAATACAGCTTTTGCAACAATTCGCTCGAAACACCTTCCTCCTCCAATTCAGAGATTAAAGCTTTGACCCGTTTACGACTACCTATCATACCAATATACGAGGCTGGTTGATTGATCACTTTCCTCAGGCACACTTTGTCATAGCGATGACCTCTCGTAATAATCACAACAAAGGTTTGCGGGTTGATATCAATTGCATCTAATGCTCGTTCAAAATCATTGCAGATTATCGTGTCAGCCGTATTAAATCGAGCAGAATTAGCAAACGATGGACGATCATCGACTACAACAACCTCATACCCAAGGATTTTGGCCATGGTTGCGAGGGGGCGGGCAATATGTCCAGCACCTAAAATCAATAATTTCACAACGGTCGTTGGGGGCTCAATCAGTAATCGGAAAGCTGCTTTGGTAACTGAAGTTTCACATAACTTGAACTCAGAATCTAGGCTAATTAATAATGGCTGGCAGCGTTTGCAACCAAACTGAGCACTCTCTAGAGCAACTCGATGCAGCTCTACTTGATTAATTTCTCCAGAAACATCCCCATTATTCTTGATGAACAGCTTTTTTCCTATTAAACGTTCCTCGATCGCTTCGATCACAGTTACAAGTATGGGGTTATCGCAGCTCTCTAAAGCTAACAGATAATCTTTATTGAGCTCGGTCTGTTCCACGTCGCTTTGAGCACCCAGATACTCAATGAATAAACCCATAATACCCCCACAAACCATCCCTTCCTCTTGGGCAATGTCTGCGGTCATATTCAAATAATGGATCTTAGGAGTGTAGGATGCTAAAACATTTAACGCCTCCCTCCTGGCCTCGGCCTCACCACATCCGCCGCCGATGGTGCCCACGGTCGTCCCGTCAGCTAACACTAACATTTTAGCTCCCGGCTTACGAGGAGTTGAACCCAGTACACTTGTTACAGTAATTAAAGCGGCCTCCAGGTTTTGGTCAAAGACCCTTCTCAGCCCCAGGTATACTTCATTATCCATTAGCCTTGCCCCCCTAGATCAGCCTTCAATAGGTCGTGTAAAGGCATTTCAATTATTTGTTCTATTCTTGTCTGGATTCTTTCCGCATTACAGAATCGCTGCTTTATATTGCTGAAAATCTCTTGGTCGTTCTTATGTTTCTCCAGTGGGCCTGAAAATCTGGCCTGGAGTGAAACAAACTGATCGTCCATGACCAGCTTATCTGCCAAATAGACAATTTCTTTTTCTGTTAAAGGCTCGTCAGGATCTAGACAAATGTCCGTATGTACGGCTACAATTGCCGCTACCTCTGGGTAATTCTCGAGCATTCTGGCTCCAACTAAAGCATGCTGAGCTTCACCTTTGGCCAAATCATGTAACAACGCAGCTACTCTGATTAATTCAAGGTTGATTGGACAGCCGGCTCTGATCAAATAGCTACCCATGGCACAACTTAACTTGGCAACCTGCTTGCAGTGCTTAATCACCTTAACAGGTGTCTTCGCACGCTTGATAAGAGCATTATACTCTTCTTCCGAGGGTAGCTGGATAGATATATCACCACAGTATTTCAACATCTGATGGTAGTCCTCCGGTGTGTCCATGTCAAGTAAAATACCCGGATCAACGACCTCAACCTCTATAACATCATATTCATATTGTTCTAATAAAGTCCTCATTCCTCCAGAATTGTCCCAGCTCAGTACTTTTTTCACATAATGGTTAGAGATTAAGGGCGGATGTCCCCTCAACCCCTGATAGGTCGGATAAACAATCCCGAATTCAGTGGAGAAAAAAGTATTTTGAAGTTTTTCTAAGGTATCCCCTTCAATAAGCGGATTGTCGACGGGTAATATAAAAAAACCAGCAATCTCTGATCTTAAGCTTCGAACCCCAGCGATGATCGAGGAGAACATCCCTTCCGAATAATTAGCGTTGACTATGGTCTGAACCCCTAGCCTACCTAAGACTGGAAACAACTCGTTCGCACGATGCCCAACGACCACTCGGATATCCCTAATCCCAGCATTTTGGAAACTGTGGATGGCCTTTTCTAAGACAGTGCTCCCGCCCAACGCTAAAAGTGGCTTAAAATCTTTCATTCGAGAAGAGTACCCTGCGGCAACTATGATTGCTGCTAAAGAATCCTTACCCAGGTTATTCTCTTTTTCAGCTAACACCCTAGTCACCCCTTCTCTTGTCTCGAATCTGTCGTTTCGCTGTACTTTTTCTGGATATCATGACCGAGCTTGATTCAAAATAAAAGAACACCCTCAAGCTACCCTTCTGTCTAGCATCCCTTACTACTGGGATTTTATCTAAGGCTTGTTGAATAGTTCGTTTCACTTCCCAGGAAACCGGTCCCCTCAACTGAATATCGAGTTGTAAATGGCTTTCTTTTGCTTGCATACCATCGGTTAGGGTGACCTCAAAATCCAGAACATTATCGAGCACAAACAAAACCTCATCAAAGTCCGCCATGGTTAGGTAATCGGCCTCGGTCAGATAAACTCGATCCCTGGACTTGATCAGTTCCAGTCGCTTCAATACGGTCTGGCACACACAGGGGCCCGAAATGAAACTAGACATGTCACCTGTGCGATAACGCACTAAAGGCATAGCTGATCTGGTCAAAGTAGTAAAGACTACTTCACCTAAACACCCGTCCAGAGCGGGCAGTCCAGAACTGGGATCGATAATTTCGATATAGAGGTCTGCTTCCCGGAGATGGTAACCACAGAAACCCTCACATTCCAGTCCGACGCCTAGTCCCATCTCAGTCATGCCATAGTGATTAAACACCTTACAGCCCCAAGCACTTTCAAGTTCTTGAACAACAGCCAGGGGGACATAATCTGTACTCAATAAAACACTTTTCAAGCTTAGAGAGGAAGCGCAGTCCTTAGCATCATTAAACCTAGCTAAGCCTAATACTTGAGTAGGTATCCCAACCAAAACATTAATATTTTCTCGTTTAATTTGCTCTAGAGCTATCTCTGGGTTATTCATTAGACCGTGAATTATACTAAATATACCCGCTCTCTCTAAACCTAAGCGCAGTAAATCCCCGACACTTCCGGGTAGTTCTCCGGGTAACATGATCAGGACCCTATCTTGAGGAGTTACTAGAGTTAATATGCCATGATGAAAAAAATCTATGGTCAACTCTTGATCTGCCTCAGAAAAGAACAGTCTCTTAGGTTTTCCCGTAGTGCCAGAGCTCTGCAAGGTAACGATCCTGTTGACGTCATTTTGGGAAACACACAAGAAATCCAAGGGATTATCTTTCAAATCTTCAGGTGTGGTAAAGGGTAGTTTGACCATATCCTGAAAACTTGATATCTTACACTCTAGTCCAGAGTATAATCTTGTATAGAACCGGCTTTTACTTGTTACCCAAGCCAACGTTTCTTGAAGTTTGGCCAACTGATAGTCCTCGATTTGCTTGCGGGTTAAGATTCCTGAACTGGTTCCAGTAATCTTATGCTTAATCCAAGGCTCAAGCGAGGTAGTTTTTATGCCCAAGCCCTATCTCCCCTTCCGATAAATGGAGTGCCCAAACTTATCAGTTAGGTTATAGGCACAAAAAGGAATTAACTTACCTTCAGGACTCACTACATGAATACAACAGTTTTTTAAACGTTCGATATCGACGTTCCACGCATCTTGAAAGGCCATGCCACTGATCGAAAAGGCATAAGTTTTCAACTGTTGAATTAGATTGTCCCAAGAGTTGGAGTAGGGAGACTGAATCGTTAACTTTTCTGCACTCGACCACTGCCGGGCTACAAAGGTCCGTGTTTTGCGAGCCAACTCATCTGCTCGTTCCGGTCCATTACAACAAGAACTGTTGCTAATGGGCTTCAAACTTCCATCCGCTTGTTTAGTAAAGTTACCGCTAAAGGAACAGCGACCGTTGTGGGGTTTCAGGTTAGCTGCTTTGATTAACCCCTCCGTTTGCAGCTCGATAGCCTGAATGACTTCTGGAAGTGTGATCCGGTCTTGGTCCAGCGGTTCTTTGGGAATTCGCCCGAAATAACTTACGGGTTGGAAGTGCACCCCTCGGACGACGGGATGATTTTCCAAGGCAAACTTTATGATTCCTCCAATATTATGAGTGTTTATGCCTGGTATCAGAGTGGGTACTAACACAACTCCAATTTCATATTTAGCACAGCTTTCTATAGCCTTAACCTTAATATCAAGAAGACTACGACCCCTAATCGACTGATAAATTGGATCCTCTGTACCATCAAATTGTAGAAACACAGAACTAAGACCCGCTTCCTTCAACTGGCTTACGAACATAGGGTCTTCAGCCAGTCTCAGGCCATTGGTGTTTAGTTGGATGAAGTTAAAACCCATAGTCCTTCCCATTTGCACGATTTCCGGTAGGTCATTTCTGAGAGTTGGCTCGCCACCGGATAACTGGATATTGACAGGACCACTGGCAGTTAGGACGTTATTATACCACTTTTCTATCACAGTCAATGACGGTTCATCAAGCTCCGTACCAGCATTAGCAAAACAAAATCGACAGTTTAGATTACAACGCTGCGTAACCTCAAGCAGAGCCGTACAAGTCGTCTTATAATGGTCTGCACACAAACCACAATCAAAGGGACAGCCTTTCTCCACCTTTGTAAAACACTCCTGCGGTGGGGTTGGAATTGTGGGCCTGACCCAGGAGTCCCACTGAGGGCTGCCACGCCAAAGTAGGGTTCGATATTGCCCATGTTCAGGGCATTGTTTCACCAGATAAACCTTTTCTCTCTGAACTACTCTTTGAGCTGGAATCCTCTTCAAACATTCCGGACACAAACTTTCTGTGGTAGAAATCAAACTTTCGTCCTTAACTTCCAAGTGCTATCCCTCTCTAACTTAAGGCATATTTAAGAAAATTCATATGCCTAACTAAATCCTTTTGGCGATCAGTTGAAAATATCCCATCTTCGCTTGTTTAATCGCAGCCTGGGCCAAGATAGGGTCAACAGAGCATGAAGAAGACTTAAGCCAAAACTCCGTCATAGAGCCGTGGGTCATAATTAGGTTAACCGTTAATTGGGTTAAGAGGTTTGTATGATCACTCCACGAAACGATGTTGAACCCTTGTTCGACAAGCTGATTGATTAACTGTTCCTTAGGCAACGCTCTGCGTAGACACGAGTCGAGATTGAGTTCCTGAAGGGGTTTGAGACCGTCAGGATTTCTAGCATACACATCATTAATGACCAACAATCCACCCGGTTTGAGCACCCTGAAAATCTCCTGTATAACCTTGTCCAGCTCAAACATGACGGACAAAGCACATTCCGCAAATACCCCATCCATGTGGTCATCCGGAAAAGGTAGATCTTCTCCCCGCCCTAGAACCAGGTTTAAGTCCGGATTTTTCATCTTACCACTCTCTAATAGCCCTTCTGATGGGTCTACTCCAATGGCTTGCAGGTCATACAATGAAACCAACCGCTCTACCGTAGCACCATTGCCGCAACCCACATCTAAGACTCTTGCGCCAGACGAAAAACCGCAGCTTTTAACTCCTAAATCAGTTAAGGAAAACCCACCCGGTCTCAAAGTATCTCCTGTGGTTTGGCGTAGGAGGTCACTTTCATACAATTTAAAAAGATTGTCTTTCACAATTTATCCACTTCCACGACTCCCACTTCGATTTTCGACTTCTAGCTTCTGCTTTCGACTTCCGACTTCTGCCTTCTGACCCTGACTTCTGTATTAATCCTCGTCGTCTGACTCGGAGTCTTCTATATAGGCGGCCAATATCTCTTGTACCTTACTAAAGGTTGCCGAGACAATATTGCCACATTGCACAGGATACTCATTACCAGCATCCAGAGAGTGATCTAAGATCCCCTCGCAATCGAGGCTGCCATGGACTTCTTCAAACCACTCCATCAAGTCATTGATCATCAGATTGATTTTAGCGTGACCTAATTCGCTGGGAGTACCTTTGCCAACATTTAAACCAATTAAGCATACCCCTCCGGTCAGTGCGCCACAGGTTTTTCCCGACCTTCCTATTCCTCCACACAAACCGTGCATCGCTTTAATTAAGTCGGGGTTTTCCCTTCCTAGGTCATCCAATCCTAAGATTAGAATAATTTGGCTGCAGCAAAATCCCTGTGTGGCCAATTGAAACATGCGAAAGGCATCAACCACCATCTTACTCCCCCCTCTCTTCACTTATCCTCAAGACTTTGCTCGACTTCGAACATCTTTCCTAAAGCCAGTTCTTCGTCGATCAACACCAATCCACAGTTGAGACATTTAAATTCCTCCACCTCGAAATTATTGCCCATGTAAGACGCCTTAACCAAACCACGCTTAAGTTCACCCCCGCATTTCCCGCACTTCCAAAGAGGTTTTGGCGACTGTTTTAGTGTGTTATTCATGGCCTTCCTCCACAATTTCCATTCGGTGGCTATAAACGTTCAACACCACAAAACTTTGTTCCTGGGCCTGATATTCCACCCAATAAGTTACCTTGACAGGGCGGAAATGAGCTAAACTATGCCCATTGTCCGGATTAATGAACTTTCTGCCTGTCCGCTCTGCAAGTTCTATAACCTGTTGAATATCTTCAATCAGAATACGACGTTCTTCCATAATCTCAAGAATTTTTTCATTTAACTGCAGGTTAATGGTCCTATAAGCTCCTTCCTGTTCCTGTGGAGTTTCTTTCCACAGTGAATGTAATAACTTTCTTTTTAGTTTTGCTCGGTTCTCATGCCGATAAGATAATCCTACACTGGGTCTGATCGCAGCCTTATCAAGATCCGTTCCGAAAATTAGATCTAATAAATGAAACGTACGTTTTCCTTTAGAAGCGAAATTATCTCTACACATGGCGCAGTAGGCTACATAGTCAGTTGGGCTTTCACCAATTCGTTCTTCAACGATCTTACCAGCTAATTCCGGATTGGCGAAGGACGTCAGTCCGCCATAACCGCAACACTTGGTTAATTCTTTGCTGAAGGGCAATTCTTCTACCTCGTAACCCAGTTTAGTTAAGATGTGGCGCACAGCTTCATGAATGACAGGTTCGTGTCTCGTAGTACAAGCGTCCTGCACCGCTACTTTGCCTCCACTTGCCTTAGTACCTTGGACGGGTAAAGCTAAATTATCCATCAACTCCCAGAGAGAGACTACCTCTGGGAACCGCTCTCGGAACATACTGTGACAGGTGGAGCAAGCTACGATCAGCTGCGGTTTGCCTAAGCTTTCCCACTGCGCAACTAAATCCTTCAAACTGTTTTGGAACAGGGCTTGATTACCAGCCCAATCGGCCGGAGCACCACAGCAACGCAACATTAGACCTACTCCACCTGCAAGCATTTCTGTTAAATAGGCATATACCTTTTCAACCTGTTCCGGAGACGAGGCACTTAATTGGCAGCCAGGAAAGAAAAGATATTTACTGGAATTATGGCCGGGCTGATGTCTAGACAAAGCAAATTCTTCGCTGTTGTTAAAGGCCATATCTCGCAAAGCAAAATCATGAGCAGAAGGGGGCATTTTTCCTTTACTCACCATGCTCTCCCGGGTTGCTTTACAGGTCTCGCCAAGGTCTAATCCTTGAGGACAAATTGCACCGCACTGCCCACACAGACTACAGGAATTGATCATTTTATTCCCGTGGCGCATACCCATGACGATCGTATCATTATTGTATATTTGCCTTAAATAATTTTTGGGATAACTACCGTAATTTTCTAGATATTTACAGGCCTTCACACATTCGAGACATTGACAATCCAGGCACCTACCAGCCTCCTGAACAGCTTCTTCGGTTGTGTATCCTCTGAGCTCGTTACTCATTGGCACTACCGACAGAGAGGGCATACCCTTGGTATTAACGAATAGTTTAGTCTCATAAGACCCTTCAGCTTCACGTGAGCCTGTTAAGGAAACCCCCAACAAATATCTATCTATAGAAACTGCGGCCTTACGGCCATCAGCAATCGACCTAATGGGGGAATCATTACCCACAAGGGACCCACAAAATATTCCTGGGATCAGTGTAGCACAGGTGCGCTGGTCAGCCTTATACTGTTCACCAAAGAACTCCGAAACATCGTTAGATTGCTCAGCAAAGCCGAGATACACTGCATTGAATTCTTTTTGAAGCTCGGCTAAATCCTGCCGGGTTATTCTTTTGTTCAGCTCTATTTGCACGTTAAGCCGGTCTAAGACAGACAGTTCCTCGACAATAACCTCTGGAGGTAATTGGTGTACCGGGAAATTCCACAGGTTTCCGCCTAGGCGATCTTCTTTCTCAAACAAACTAACCTTATATCCTTTTTTAGCTAGGTCATAGGCTGCAGTCAGACCTCTTAGTCCCGAACCTACTACCGCAACTGTCTGACTTTTTGGAGGAACTTTCATTGCCTTGGTTATTTTTGGTGTTTGGTTTTGCACGCAAAAACTTTCTAGAGCTGAGATGGCGATAGGCGATCCCACATCCCTGCGTTTACAGACATCCTCACAGGGATGATCGCAAATTCGACCTATAATTCCGGGAAAGGGCTGTTTTTTTTGTAAGGTTGCTAAGGCACTTTTTAAATCCTGATTTTTAATATCTCGCATCAATTTCCGGGCATCTACGTGGATTGGACAACCAGCAGTACACGCGGGAGGATTCTCTTGAGTACACTTATCTTCTTGTCTTTTTAGTTCGTCCTGTTCCATCAGCAACACCCACTTCCTTAAGTTGGCATATGAAAGAAAATAACAAGTCAAAGCTATATCTGACTGGTATAAAGAAACTCGGCTGGGACCTTAATTCTTTTATAACATAAAATTATCCTAATTACGAATGCGCATCCCTAATGGGTACCCTCAAATTGGTATAAACGTTAGGGAACCTAAAATCGGATGACCAATTTTAGGTTCCAGTTCTAGGTTCCGTGGGTTTAACGTTAGGCACATTCAAGCAAATAACCAGTCAGTCTGCCAGTCTATTTCGCGTCATACTGCGTCGGCATGATTACCTAATAGCCCCGCTATGAGGTAATCATACCTCCTTGCACTAGTCAGAAAGTATAACTAAAGTTATATACTTTCCGGAAGCATAAGTGCAACTAAGGCGACCGCCTGCGCTGAGGCTGCAAGAAGGCTAATTCGTGCGAAGACAGTGTCTTCGGGCGCTAGCCAAGTTTTCTTTATCTGACACAAAATATCCATGGCATCTTTGACTTGTTATTTTCTTTCATATGCCTTAAATAATTATTTCTTAGCTTTAAGTCCAGCAAGTACTTTGTCTGGACGGGCAGGTAAGTGAGTAATCCTGACTCCGCAGGCATTGTAAATAGCATTAATAATGGAAGCATGAGGGGAGGTCAACGGCAATTCTCCAGAACCTGCAGCGCCATAAGGACCATGAGGTCTATAGGTTTCTACATATAGAAGATCAATATTATCTGGAGCATCTTTGATATAAGGCAGTCCGCAACCGACCAAATCGATGTGTTTCTTCAGATCTTCGAAATCTTCGCTCAGCGCTAGACCAAGACCTTGAATCAACCCACCATAAAGTTGTCCGTCCACTACTAGTTTATTAATAATCTTACCCACATCGGCAACCATCGTCATTTTTACAACTTCAGTTTTACCTGTCGTGACATCGACCTCAACTTGAGATAGGAAGGCTCCATACATATAAACTGCAAACGGATTACCTTGTCCAGTCGTTACATCGCACTCCTTAGCAGGTGCGGTCCAAGTGCCTTCGAAATATACTGGTAATTTTTCAGCAATCATTTCTTCATAGGTACGGAAGGAACCATCTGCTTTTGCGATACCTTTCAACAACAATTCGCAAGCAACCCGAGTGGCATTACCGCATAAAACATTTGAACGACTTCCACCAGCTGGTCCACTGTTGGGGGTTACCGCCATATCACACATAACCAGTTTAATATCTTCTGGTTTAACGCCCAACGGACGTAAGGTCTCATGAGCAATCGTTAAGGTTCCCATATCTGCGCCTTGACCATGATCTTCCCATGAGGAATAAATGGTAACGCCAGTTGCAGTGAACTCAGCATTAACCGCAGAACTGTCCGCTCCGTCTAAGCCTGACCCGTAGATACCAACAGACATTCCGATTCCGCGTTTCTTATCGTCACCTGAGGCTGGCTGTTTCGCCCATGCTTGTGCTTTTTCGTAAGCTGGCTTAAGTTTATCCATGATCTCAACCATGCAATAAACATCTGGTTGGCAACCGGTAGGCGTGGTGTCCCCAGGTCTGTAGACGTTTTTATAACGCAGTTCGAACGGATCCATACCAAGCTTTTCAGCGAGTTCATCCATTAAAACCTCGGATGCAAATTCACTTTGAGGAGAACCATAACCTCGGAAAGCAGAACCCCAAGCATGGTTTGTACACACAGTTCGACCATTACCACGAATATTGGGGATGGTATAACCAGCGCCAATGAACTGGGTGCCGCGCATGGTTAGCAAGTCGCCAAATTCAGAATATGGACCATGGTCTACTGTCCAGTCCGATTCCATAGCCGTTAACTTACCCTCTTTAGTGGCCCCAAATTTAAGGTCAATAAAGAAAGGCGAACGTTTTCCGGTATAAGTCGTTTGTTGGAAATAGTCAAACTCGAGGTAGACAGGTTTACCTGTAGCAACGGCCGCAACCCCTAATAAGGCTTCAATCGTTGGGCTGAACTTATAACCAAAGGTTCCGCCAGTCGGGTTTTGAACCAAAATCAATTTGTCTGATTCAATCCCAATCCCTGCTGCAATCATAGCCTGATGGAGATGAATTGCAATACTCTTAGAATGGATGATCAATTTACCATCTTCATCGTAGAAAGCATATCCGACATCCGGCTCAATGGGTAGATGCGGCTGGCGTCCAACATAAAAACTATCTTCAACAACTACGTCGGCTGCTTTCATTAAAGGCACAGTATCGTCGCCTTTGGCAAGCTGAGTTTCAAAATATACGTTTGGTGTTCCTGGATGAATTTCAATGGCGTCATCTGCCATAGCGGCAGGAGCGCTCATATATTCAGGAAGTAATTCAAGCTCCACTTTTACTTTTTCGACAGCAGCCTGAGCATGGGCAGCAGTATCGGCCGCTACAATGGCAATGGCATCACCAAATTGGAACACTTTTTTCTCGCAGAGAATCGGACGGTCCCATCCATCCCCTTTGTTGGTCGGGAAAGTGATTAAACCTGTAATTTGATTTTTGCCGACTACATCTTTGTACGTAATAATTTTATAGACACCAGGCATTTTCTCAGCCTCGGAAGTGTCAATAGAAATAATATTCGCATGAGAAACCTTGGCTTGAACTAGTTTGAGTTGCAGAGTTCCTTCCGGCATTTTGACCCCTGCATCAGCGCCGAAGTCCCAGGTACCAGTAACCTTAGCCATAGCGGACGGACGGATGTATTCAGTGCCTATGATTTTGCCATCAGCCGGTAATTTTACGAATAACTCTTCAACAGTAACCTCACCCCGAATTAACCGAGCAGCATCCATAACTGCATCAACTAAAGGCTTGTACCCAGTACAACGACAGGCATTTCTGTGCTTTTGGAACCAATTCCGAACATCGTCTCTCGTCGGATTAACATTTTCCTCTAATAATTGTTTAGCTGAAATAATGAATCCTGGACTGCAGAAACCACATTGAGCGGCTCCATGAATCATCCAAGCAAGTTGTAAAGGATGTAAGTGTTTCTCTGTGCCTACTCCTTCAATTGTAGTGATTTTGGCATTATCGGCAACCCGTTTCATTTTTGTAACACAAGAACGAATAACTTTTCCATCTATAATGACGGAACATGCACCGCATTGGGCTTTTCCACAACCTATTTTAGTTCCGGTCATGTGCAATTGGCCCCGCAATACATTTGCTAGGGTAGCTTCCCCATCGACCAGTAACGTCTGAGAGACACCGTTAATAACTACATTTTTCTTAATCAATTTGTTTTCGCTCCTTTTTTTATAGTTATCTACAATAAGGCCACTATCTTGGTCACCAGTAAAGCAATTTCCCCGCCTATCATCTAATGAACAACTGGCAAATTTGTTCCTCCCATTCTTTTTTGTGGTTGCCAGAAATGGCTTTACTATTTAGCTCGGTTTACCTTGATTAGCTTTGCTTTACTTAGCTATATTATCTGCAATATTCGTGCCAATAATTCACACTATTTAAATTTCTGTAGTTTAACTTTCTATTAAACTTTACCATCATTGTATTTTTTCTTTGGGTACCGATAATTATTTTAGTTATGAAGCTGATTGGAGATCCCACATATAGGAATATGACGTACACCTTGACCTACTGTTAAGAATACGATACCATGCAATAAGGAGCAGATTGTTTCCCCCCTCAGTCTGTTCATGAACCGCTGGCAATTTCAATCCCGCCAGGGTGTGTTTTGAGCCAAACACGCCTTCCATGATGAATTGGAGGCTATCGCTATGGAAAAAATTAAAGTTGAGAATTCTGTTGGTGCAGTTCTTATCCATGACATGACGCAAATTATTCCCGGTGTAATCAAAGGTCCCCGTTTTCGCAAGGGGCATGTCGTTAGGGAAGAGGATATTCCAATTCTCCTAAGCATGGGGAAAGAACATATTTACGTCTGGGATCCAACGCCAGGCCTCATCCACGAAAATGAAGCGGCAGAGCGACTCGCCTGTGCAGTGTCTGGTTCAGGGCTCATTTTGAACGAGCCCAAAGAAGGAAAAGTCTCACTAACTGCTGCCCACGACGGCCTTCTCTATCTTTCAGAAGATGGCGTTTGGGCATTAAACAGTTTAGAAAATATCATTCTCGCCACGCTTCACAATTATTACCCTGTCAAAAAGGGGGATATAATTGCCGGAACCCGGGTTGTTCCTCTAATGATTGATGAAAAGGTAATCCTTGAAGCAGAACAAATTGCCAGTACATTTCTTAATCCTCTTCTGGATGTGCGGCCTCTTAAAAAAATAAAAGTTGGGATCGTTACGACCGGAAGTGAAGTCTATCATGGACGGATCAAAGATAAATTCGGTCCCGTACTTCGTGCCAAAGTTGAAGGTTGGGGATCCGTTGTCCTCGGCCAAACGTTTGCCAACGATGATATACTCCTGATTCAAAGCTGCATTCGAGAACATATCAAGCAGGGAGCAGAAATGATCCTCGTCAGTGGCGGCATGTCCGTCGACCCTGATGACGTAACTCCTACAGCTATAAAGGATATGGGAGCAGAAGTCATTACTTATGGTGCCCCAGTTTTGCCAGGAGCCATGTTTTTACTTGCCTACCTCGGAGATGTTCCAATCATGGGCCTACCGGGGTGCGTCATGTATGCCAAAACCACGGTATTTGATCTGCTCGCTCCACGCCTACTAACGGGAGAACGATTGTCGCGCGAAGCCATCACCAAACTCGGACATGGCGGTATTTGTCTAGACTGTCCAGTCTGCATATACCCACGTTGCTCTTTTGGTAAGTAAAGGGCACAACGCACATCAAACATTTTGTTCAGAAGTACCTCCCCAGTATCTGGGGAGGTACTTCAAATTATGATTTTTTTATAGTACAATTTAACTATCCAGCCTGACTAATGTACCATATTTGGGCGTTTCGCCCTCTACACTGTTCCATTACGGAACAGTTTTACAGAACACTTTTGAGAATTGCTATTACTGCTAGTTGTTTGAATAGAATAGGTATGATATTCTTGGTTAACAAAAGGTCAATAATTTCCATGCTTTGTGAAGGGAGGGAAAGAGTTATATGAACAACCATTGGAAGCGTTTTATCAATGGCGAAAACGTTGAAGCTGAAGTAACTCCTTCCATCTATCGTTCCTGGCAGAGAAGCATAGAGTACCAAGTAAACCATGCTCTAATATCAAACACAGACAGTCTGTCTGCCCCTCTTCTCAGCGAACGCCGAGATGCTCAGGAAGCTCTTATCCGAGCCGGGGAACCTGTTTTACCCTATGTCTTCAGCTTGCTTGGCAGCACGGATTATACCATCTTGTTAGGTGACAACGATGGTTATATCATCGAGGCTATTGGGGACGTGCCCTTTATGAGTAAAGCTCAAAAAGTAAATCTAAGCACCGGTTCCGATTGGCGTGAAGAAATTCGTGGAACTAACGCTATAGGAACTTCCCTCCGTGAAAATGCCCCCATCTCGGTCTTCGGTTGGGAACACTTTGTTCAAGATAATCACTTCCTGGCCTGCTGGGCTGCTCCAATTCAAAACAGTCAGGGTGCCCCGATTGGAGTTTTGGATATCAGCGGAGAAGCCAGTCCAGACCGTCAAAAGATCTTAACCATCGCGATGATGGGCGCGAATATGATCGAGAAAAATTTGCGCCTTTTTGAATTAGAAGATCAGCTTAAGTTTTACCAGGAAGGATTCAAGTTAGCTTCCTCCCTTGTACGCCAAGGCTTTCTTGCCATTGATCGTGACGGCATCGTTACTAACATCAACTCTCTAGGAGCCGCGCTATTAGGGCGCAGAGCAGAAGACGTCATCGGCCAACTCGCCGGAGACATCTTTAGTTCGCCAAAAGGGTGGATGTTAAGTGGCCAATCTCTTGATCTCCGTATAAAAGATCCCGCTGGGAAAGCAATTTCCTCTCATTTAACGCGCGTAGTTGACCAAGCTGGCCAGTCACTCGGTGCCATAGGAACAGTTCATCAAGTCACGGAGGATATCCCCATGACCAGTACTTTATGGATCGGACATAGCCCTGCTACGCTACGAACTCTCGAACGAGCTTCGAAAGTGGCCATGACCCACTCTTCTGTACTCATCCACGGTGAAAGCGGGACAGGAAAGGAAATTATTGCCCGGACCATCCATCAGCTCAGTCCACGGAGCGAAGGCCCATTTGTCGCTTTGAACTGTGCCTCACTATCGCCTTCTCTGGTTGAAAGTGAATTATTTGGCTATGTAGAGGGCGCCTTCACCGGAGCACGCCGTGGTGGTAAACCCGGGAAATTTGAATTAGCTAATAAAGGAACAATTTTCCTCGATGAAATTGGCGACATGCCCATAAATGTTCAAATTGCGCTCCTTCGAGTACTTCAAGAAAAAGAAGTCTCTCGAGTCGGCGACACCAAAGCTCTGAAAATTGATGTTCGAATTCTTGCTGCCTCGCACAAAGACCTATCCGTCCTTGTTGCAACGGATAAGTTTCGCTTAGATTTATTTTATCGTCTAAAAGTCGTCACCTTAGAATTACCGCCACTGCGTGAACGTACTGAAGACATTCACGATTTAGTTCCCTATTTTATCCGCAAAGCTTGTGCATCTTTTGGCAGTCCAATCTTAGGAATTCAACCGGAAGTTTATGATCATTTGCTAACCCAACCCTGGCCCGGTAATGTCCGAGAACTTGAGAACTGTATTGAGAGCATGGTAGCTCTAGCGGAAGGCCCCGTAATAACCGTCGCAGACTTACCCGCTGAATTTCAACAACCCACCATAAAAACCGAACCAGAACCTTTACTAAACCAACAGACCAAACATGCGATCCTCTATGCACTCACCCAAACCAAAGGAAAAATTGCCCCAGCCGCAAAACTCCTAGGAATTGGACGCAACACCCTCTACCGCAAGATAAAAGACCTGGATATTAAGCTATAACTTTGTATCTTTCATGTAAGTGATTCTTCCTTGGAAGTAATCAATAAGCATCTAACGCCAAAAGAGCCCTCAGGCTCTTTTGTTATATCTATCTCTTCCCCATAAACTCCAGCAAAGCCTTGATCACATCATCCGGCGTAGGCGGGCACCCCGGAACCTTGATATCCACAGGCAGAGTTTTCCCTATGCCCTTTTCACAAGCATATGCTCCCTTAAATACCCCACCATCAATCGCACAATCCCCTACGGCCATAACCCATTTTGGTTTGGCCATCGCTTCATAGGTTTCACGGGCAGCATTCAACAACTGCGTAGAACCCGGCCCAGTACACGCTAATAAATCTGCATGGCGAGGGGAAGCCACGAAGTCGATTCCGAAATGTTGAAGATCATAAATGGAATTAATTGAAGCAGTAAGTTCCCAATCGCACCCATTACAGGAACCACAATCAAGGTGACGAATCTGCAGGGACTTTCTAAAACTCGATGGCAAATTGGACGACTTGTGCGGTCTTAGCGAATTTCCGCCCTTCTGCGTGAGGCGTCCCATACTTAACTTCCGGAGCAGCAAACTCCACATATTATCTCCCCTTTTCGACTAGCGGTCACAACAACTATAACACAGCTCAAAACTTTTGTTGATTAATGGAAAGTCTGGTACGATATTGCCCGGTACCGTGAGCGGCACGGCGGGCCAATTGGCATAGCTGGCGGAGCGAACCCGACAGCGGTAGATTTTATTCAAGTCATCCAGCATGAGCCAAATTACATCTGTGCCCCGCGGAGACTCGACACACCCCCAAGCCGACTGCCAAGCTTGAAGCCTATGCTCAGAAAACGATTTTGGATTTTCCAGACCATATTCAGATTTCTTTATTCCTTCGCTCAGCAAAATTTGAAGAAATCTGAAACTCTCTCTGGTCTCCTTAACTCGTACCATTAGGCGAGACCAACAATCTCCCTTATGTTCGATCATTGCTTTGACCTTAAGTTCGGGATAGAGAAGGTGGGCATGGAGTTCTCGCCAGTCATAAGGTAACCCTGAAGCTCGCGCAGCCGGTCCTGTAACTCCTAAATCAACAGCACTCTCCGGTTTTAATACTCCTGTCGTAACCGCCCTCTGTCTGAAGCCGTCATGTCTGATGAGTAAAGGTATCCATTTTTCAAAATCACTGGATAGTTCCTGTAATCGACTCAGAATGGATTGACTCTCCTTTGGTCCGGGGATTGACTTCATTCCTCCTGGAACGACCATACCCCGTAAAAATCGATGGCCGAAGAATTCTAAGTTTAACCGTTGAAGTTCTTCTTTACATTGTGAACCATTGGCGTTGCCTAAGGCAAAGCCGACTCCGGCACACATATTTCCGATGTCTCCCACATGATTGTAAACTCGTTCTAATTCTGCGAGGATCGTTCTCCATAGTAAGACCGAACGGGGAATTTCCATATTTGCGAGTTTCTCAGCAGCCTCACAATAAGCAAGAGCATGACTTACCGTGCATACTCCACAAACCCGTTCAATGATACGCAAACCATCTTCGATACTTCTTCCTTCAACAAGCTTCTCGATTCCTTTGTGAGTATAAAAGAGCTGAGCTTCTAAATGCAGAACGGGTTCCCCGATAGCGTAAAAGCGAAAATGCCCAGGTTCAATGATTCCGGCATGAATCGGACCAACTGGTACGTGAAAGACTCCATCTCCACGCATTTCAGGAAAAACTAAGGCGGCCCGTTTAAAGTCCTTGCTTTCTTTTCCCGTTTTGTAATCCTTACGCAAAGGATGGAACCCTTTCGGCCAACCCGGGTGTAAGACCAAAGAGCGCGGATCAGGATGTCCGACTGCCTGTAATCCGAAGAGATCTTGGGCTTCTCTCTCTGACCAATTCAGGGCTGGAAAGATTAAGGCGAGAGTAGGAAATTCATCTTTGATTCCTTTGGCAACTAAAGTAAGCGAAAAATCTTCGCCTGGAAAATGAAGCACCAAGTAGACACAAAATCCTCTTCCCAACTGGCGCTCGTCATTAACAACGTGAGTTAACCAGATTGGATGCGGCCTCATAGCTAAACAATGGCTCAATATTCCTGGAAGATCACGAGAGGGTACATCAACCAGGCCCTCTTGTTTCTCCCATTTTACAATTTTAATAGCTGGATCACTATGATTCTGAAAAAACTCATGTAAGCCTAGCATCCTATACTCCTCCCAATATGACTTTGACAACTTGATTTAGTGCCTGATTCAAGCTTTGGGGAATGAACAAGCCTAAGAAAAGAACTACCAAAAGAGGGATTGTAAGGATCAATGTGCTCACACTCTCTCCAGGCTGGTGCCGACCACTTGGCTTCCCATAAAGCATCTGGAGAAAATGATAGAGAAACCCTGCAAAGATCACGGTTAGGCATAGAATAGTCAAAAAGCCCAAGAGTGGATGCCCAGCTTGATACAGACCCAATAAAATAATTAGCTCTGAGCGAAACGTTCCAAACGGGGGCGTTCCAGTAATACTTAGCAAGCCAAAAACCATGATTATCCCGGTATAAGGCCACATTTTAAAGACCCCACGAATCCTGGAAATTTGCCTTGTGCCCGTCTTTTGTACCAGGCTCCCAATAATAACGAATAGATTAGCCTTGGTAAGGCCATGAAGCAAAAGATGCAACGATGCCCCCCAGACAGCTTCCTTAGTGCCCAACCCAAAACCTATTGCTAAAATCCCCATGTGTTCAACACTAGAATAAGCCAATAATCGTTTGATATCTTTTTGCAATAATATAAACCCTACCATCAGCGCCAACGATAAAAATCCGAAACTCATAAGTATCGTCCCGACGAAATGCGGACCCAAAGTGGTCAGACGAGCTAAACTGTACCAACGCAGAATTGCATAGAGAGCACAGTTGAGCAAAACAGCAGATAACAAAGCACTAACCGGTGAAGGGGCTTGACTATGGGCATCCGGTAACCATGCATGCATAGGAGCAAAACCTACTTTTGCCCCATAGCCAACAACCGCAAACAAGACACCTAGACGGACTAAACTTGGTTCGAGTTGACTCGCTACTTTCGGGAGCATTCGCCAATCCAGTGCGCCTAGACTCTGACCCAAGAGCGGTGCAGCAGCCGCAAACAGCAACATTGTTCCCAATAAGGCAAAGCTGATACCTACCGTGCACAAGATCACATATTTCCAAGCGGCCTCAACCGCCTGCTTGTTCCGATAGAAACCCACTAAGAGAGTAGTGGCTAAGGTTGTCCCCTCAATTCCTACCCAGATGATTCCCAGATTTGGAGTACTTACCACTAGAAGCATCGTTGCGATAAAGGTCCATATCCAGAAATAGTACCACTTTAACCTCGTTCTCGAAAGTTTCTTTTCATGGACTTCTTCTTCCATATACCCAAATGAAAAGAGAATAACATAAACAGCAATAATAATAATGACGGCAAGTAGCAAAGCACTGAGGGCATCCCAATATAAGATGCCAGACCAAGACTCATAAGACCCTTGCAACAACGTTTGCCTTATAGTCCATCCTCCACTCAGGGTTAACAAGACCAGAGCCACACTGTTTAATAGTTTTAAGTAGGTGTCCTTTGCCGAAATCAGCATTCCCACCGCCGCGATTATAGCCACTCCAATAAACATCGCATACTATCCTTTCAATGACCTCATGTGATCAACATTCAGAGAATCATAATTTTCCAGCATTTGTTTAGATAAAATCACTACAATGACAATCCCCACCAAGATATCGAACATACTGCCCATTTCCACTAACAAAGGCATCCCTTGGGTTAGGAAGAATCCAGCAAGGAAGATTCCATTATCGATTAGCAAGATTCCCAGAACTTGCACTATCGCGACTTTACGGATCATCATAAGCAACAGTCCGTAGAAAATCAGAGCTAAGCCAACGGCTAAACCGTTCCGAAAGCCCGGTTGCGGCAGTGTCATCAAGGGTTTTGTCACTTCATAGGCTAAGAGGGTTAAAGCTCCAGCAACCACTAACGAGGAAGTGCGCTTTAAGTAGATTTCGCCCACCCACTCTGTCTTTGATTCTCGCAAAACACGTCCCAAAAGTACGGGAATGACGCCGGCCTTGCCGATCAACAACAACATACCAACAACGATGACCTCTAATTGCTGGCTATAAATCCCTTGAACTAAAATAAGTACCGAAACAGAGAAGGTTTGTAAAGTCCACCAAATCAGGGCTTTTTTCACCCGTGTGCTATAAACAATGCTCAGTCCGCTCGTCAAAAGCACAAACAGTAATAGATTAAGCTCATTCTCAGAAATACCCACTTAAATCTGCCCCCTTATAAACCAAAGTGACACTAAGGCCAAAATGGCCGCAGCAGTGCTGGTTGCCAGATAACCTGGCAGCAAGAAAAGTCGCCTCTTAACAAAGAGACTTTCCACTGTGGCAAAAAAGAATCCCAGAACAACAACCTTTACTCCAGCGAAACCTAAAGCCCAAAGTAAACCTATTAACCCGATACTCCCGGAGATCAGCCCGCTAGGCCAAACGATCTGAGCCAATAAACAAAGCAATAAGATTTGTTTAATCTGTTCAGCAAAACTCAGCAGAGCAAGTGAAGTCCCCGAGTACTCCAACAACATTCCTTCATGAATCATGGTTAATTCCAAATGAGTATCTGGATTATCCACCGGAATTCGCCCCATTTCTGCAATGCTAACAATTCCCAAAGCCAAAAGGACCAATAACCGGGGGGCAAAAATAGGTGATACACTTACTAGAGCAGATGTAATCCCTTGTAGAGAGGTCGTCTCAGTGATAAACGCTAACACCATGAGTCCGAGAAGCAAGGCAGGTTCCGTTAATAATCCGACAAAGAGTTCCCTGCTCGAACCCATTCCTCCAAACGTGCCGGCCCCTTCTAAACCCGAAAGAGTTAGAAACAAACGCACTAAACCAAGGCTTGCCCCGAATAAAAACAGGTCCCCCCATCCGCTCAACGGCGCCCAGCCCCAGGCATTGGGAATAACGAGCCCTGCCATTAAGGTAGCAGCTAGAGCGATCCGCGGCGTGAGAAGAAAAATCCAAGAGGCATGCTCCGAGATTAGTTCCTCTTTTTTCAGTAATTTTCTTAAATCTCTGTAGGGCTGCAGCATTGAAGGGCCTTGTCGCATCTGCCAGAACGCTTTACTTTTTTTGATGAATCCTTGCAGAAGCGGAGCTGCTACTAAAATCAGGGCCAGATGTCCTAGTCCCATCAGCAGACGGGTTAACATCATTAATAGGTCGTCCATCTCTTATCCTCCTAACGTCCTAGAATTAAAACGACGATGACAGTGATTAATAGATAGCCAAGATATAGATGGATGCTCCCCTCTTGCAGTTTTCGGATTTGGGACGCCAACCAAAGTAGCCCTTGGATTAAGGGTCGATAGAAGATATCCTCAAAAACTTCTTTGATTCTTCCTTCGTACGTCAAAGAACGCAGGCTGTAACGCGTTTCAGCAAAATCCACTTCCACATGCCGACGCGAACCCAACACTTTAGCAAAAAGGACTCGGATGGGATTTGTTAATCCGCCAGCGGTATATTGCATACTTGGAGTTAAGGGCGCACCACAATTCCAGGTTGCCGTCACTCTCCGGATTCCTCGTTTGCTTAGAATTACAACAACCACGGAAAGTAAACTAAGGATAATCAGATAAACTGATGCCATGTGGAGCGGCTTCCCCAGAGCCGAACCTAACCCTAGGGCTTCACCGTTTCTCAAAACTAAAAGAGGCAAATTAATTAAGGCTAAAGTCGCTGACGGCCAAAGGACACTTAGAAGTGCTATCCCGCCAACAATTAAAGGCGTAATATATTGAACTGGGTCTGCTTCTTTGGCCTTTGCTGCTGCTGGAGAGCGAGCTTGTCCGAGGAAGGAAATTCCAAACCACTTGACAAACGTGGCCATAGATAATCCTCCCACCAAGGCAAGAATTCCAATAAACAGGGGTAATAGAACTTTACTCCAACCATTGAGAAGATTCGAGGTGTTCACCCACAGAGATTGAAATAGGATTAATTCTCCCCAAAACCCACCTAAAGGAGGTAAGGCGGTGATACCTATTATTCCAATCAGCGCTCCCAGACCCGTCTTCGGCATTCGTTTGAGCAATCCACCCAACCGCTCGAGATTTCGTGTATGCGTCGCCTGAATTATGTTCCCAGCACCCATAAAAAGTAACGATTTGAAGAGCATGTGTTGCAACGTATGCCAAAAGAAAGCCATGAGCGCCAAATCCATGGCAACATCATTTTTCCAAGACCTGGCCAGAAAAGCACTACCTAAAGCCATACCAAGAATACCCACATTTTCTATGGTAGAATAAGCGAGCAATTTCTTAAGATCCGCCTGCACTGAAGCCGAGAGTATCCCGACGATGGCAGATAAAGCACCAACCACCATAAATAACCAACCCCACCAAACCGGTCCAGGCCCTAACATCAACCACACTAATCTCAAGAAGAGATAAAGCGCAACTTTAACCATAACTCCCGACATCAGTGAAGAAACTGGACTTGGAGCAGCCGAATGGGCATAAGGCAGCCAAATATGAAACGGAACAAAACCTGCTTTTGTTCCTAAACCGATAAAAAAAGCCACAAAAAGTAAATTAAGCTGAATGGTCGTAAGCGTGGGAGCCACCCCAGCCCATACTCCGAAAGCAAAGCTTCCCGTCTTTGTATATAAAAACAAGGTCGCTGCAGTTAAGAAAACCGTTCCGACATGGGTCATAATTAAATAAATATACGCAGCCTTACGATTTTGGGGATCTTCATGTTCATAGAGCACTAAAAAAAATGAGAACAGGGACATCATTTCCCAAGTCACTAAAAATGTAAAGCCATCATCCGCTAGCAATACGCCAAACATACTGCCAAGAAATAAAAACCAAGCAACATAAAATGATCGCAGAGACTTTTTCTTTTCTTCATATTCCTTTAGATACCCTAAGGAGTAAAGAGACGATAAACCTTGCCCCAAGAGCAATATGAAAAGGAAAAAAACTGTTAGTCCGTCCAATTTCCAGGTAAGTGAAACCTCCGCTCCAACTTTAGTATAGAATCGCAATCCTCCGTTAATCCAATCCCCACCTCGAGAAGTCACAATCGCTCCCCAGACGAGTCCCGCCCCAGCCAAAGCAATACTTAAGCTCATGAGTAATTGACGGACGGATTGGTTCCCCTTATTTGCCATTAATGCTTACCCCCTGATTGCCTATTATGAATAGTTTTCTTCCATGCCCTTCGTTCCAGCAAATTGACGAATGGATGTCCATTTAATCATAAGCAATAACCCCATAAATATCAAGTTACCTGAAGCTGCTTGTTGCTCATTAATCTGCATATATCGCCATATTCCAGTCTAAATCGGCCATATGTCTATGTTTCTGAAGTTTTGTATGTAATACAATATACTTGTTAGTATCCACTGAATCTATCATATTATTATGTTATGAAGAGATTTATAAAGAAAACTTGGCTGGCGCCGAGCCTTAGCGAAGGCGGCTGCCTAGTTGCTCTTATGCTTAGAAAGTATATAACGCAAGTTTATACTTTCTGATAGTATTGAAAAGAGGCACCCCCAACTACCGGGAGTGCCTCTTCATAGAATCGGTCAGCTTACTTACTGAACTATACTTCTAAGCCAAAATCTTTACAGAGCCCAGCTAGTCCATTCTGATAACCACTACCTATCGCATTAAACTTCCACTCTGCATTATTGCGATAAAGCTCCCCTACAACAACTGCTGTCTCCACAGAAAAATCTTCACCTAGATCATAACGGATGAGCTCTTCACCCGAAGCTTCATTTAAAACACGCACGTAAGCATTGGAAACTTGTCCAAAGTTCTGATTGCGTTCTTTAGCCTCATGAATCGTAATCCCAAATGAGATCTTAGCAATGCTACTGGTAACAGCAGCTAAGTCAACTTTAATTTGCTCATCATCCCCGTCCCCGACACCAGAACGATTGTCTCCCGTATGTGTGACTGAACCATCGGGACTTTTTGGATTATTGTAAAAAACGAAATTCTTATCGTCGGTAACTTTTCCTTCAGCATTCAACATAAATGCGGCCGCATCTAAGTCAAATTCTTTCCCGCCATCATACTTGTTAACGTCCCAACCAAGACCAATAATAACCTTTGTCAGACCGGGGTTACCTTTCGTAAGGTCCACCTTTTGGCCCTTCTGCAAATTAATTGCCATTGAATTGTCCTCCCTTAACGATATTTATTGATAACGGCGGACGATCTCACTCAAGGAGGCATCGTTCGTCGCTTCGCCGATCGCAGCAAATTTCCACTCATTCGTATGACGATAAACCTCTGCGACGATCAAACTTGTTTTGCCGGCATAATTTTCGGTCAAATTAAACCGACAAAATTCTTGCCCATTGACTGGATTGACCACCCGAATAAAGGCATTGGCGATATGTCCAAAATCCTGTTTACGTTTTATGCAATCATAGATGTTGACGACAAAAACAATTTTTTGAACGCCCTGGGGGACCTGGGTTAGCTCCACATGAATTTGTTCATCGTCCCCCTCACCACCGCCAGTAAGGTTATCCCCACTATGTTTTACACTTTTGTCAACACTTTGTAAATGACCGAAGTAAACCAAACGTTCTTTCGATGTTAACTTATTATTTTCATCAAGCATAATCGCAGAAGCGTCACAATCAATTTCTGCGGGTTTTCCACCTAAAAGGCCGCTAAAAAAGCCTCCTGATTTTGATTTCGCTACTTCATCCCATCCTAAACCGACCATAATTTTAGTTAAGCCAGGATTTCCTTTGGTTAAATCAATCTTTTGACCCTTTTTCAAGTTAATCGTAGCCACTTATATTTCCCCTTTTCTATGAGAATTTCTATGATACTTTTTCTTTCTCTACTTTAACGGTATTTCCTTTATTTTTCTTCCCAAAATGTACGCGAATATGATGGAGAATAAACGTGCTCAAGAAAACGGCTATCAAAATCACAAAAAACACGGCATCTGAAACGATAAAGCCAAACACTGAAGCCATCATTTTGGCCCCTATTAAACCGATCAAAACATAGGCGGTTGTTTCAAGTTCAGGGTATTTTTCGATCAGGATAAGGAAAATCCTCGCCACTCCCCTCATCATTAAAATGCCGAAAATGGCACCTAGGAAAAGCACCCATATCTTTCCACTTACGCCAAAGGCAGCGAGAACGCTATCTATGCTGAAGGCAATATCCATTAGCTCCACTTGCAGAACCACTGCCCAGAAGCTCTTATCACTCGCCTCCAAAGCATTATCATCATCGCCGTGACTGGAGAAAAAATACTTAGCAGACATCCAGAGTAAATAGACGGCCCCAAGAATCTTGACCCAACGGATTTGAACTAAATATACCCCAAATCCGATGGCTAAGAACCTAAACAAATAAGCACCCCAAATACCATAGAAAAGAGCTTTCTTTTGTTGCTGCTTCGGCAAATTTCTAACGAGGACAGCTAAAACCAAAGCGTTATCCGACGATAGTAAGCCTTCTAATATAATTAAAGAGCCTATTATCCCCAAGCTCACAGGGTCCGTCACGGTTGCCAGAAAGGCATGTAAGGAGAAAAATTGAGCATAACTATGTGCAATTCCCTGAAAAAAAAGTGACATTGAATCCAATTCGTACCACTCCAATTTTTAGTCTTTTGTTCAATTATTCTTTGGCAATCTTCAACTTAGTACCTTTTAGCACCGGAGACCTTTAATAGTTGTATATTATCATATGAAGACTCTCGAAAAACACCTTTTAATGTGCTCACATAACTTTCACATTTGTCGGGAATGATTGCTTGCCATTGTTTACCATTATATATTGTACTTCTAAAAGAAATATTATACAACTCCCTCCTCCGAAAGTGACCCAGCTACGACCTGCAAAATCTCTTCTGCTGCCTCAATTCCGCTCTTATGAGTAAATTGTATCCGCTCCAAACCTAAAAGGCCCTGTAAATACAGCGCATATAATTCGCCGTGCGCTGGAGCAATGCCAAGATCTGCTGCCTTAAGCATATCTAAGTCTAATAACGAATCACCGGCAGCGACAAGACAACTCATTCCTTCCTTTTCTTTGATATATAGAATGGCAGCCTTTTTGTTCACATTTTTGGGGACGAGATACAGTTTCCTCCCTTGGACAGATAACTCCCAATTATTTTCTCCGGCCCAGGTTTTGAAAGCCGCTAATTCCGCTAAGGGGATCTGTTCTCGTTCAATCAAACAATAATAAAATAGATTATCAGCTAATTTACCTGAATCCTTAATTACCCATGAAGGATGAGAAATTTCATTAAACTTATGGACAAGATCACGTGCGACCATACAGTTATCCATTCCTTTGAGGACATGATTAGTCCAGTCCTTGTCCTCTATGCCTTTATAGAATATTGTACCACCGTTACTAGTTACTGCGTATCGATCCAGAATGTCATATTCCAGGAAATTAATCCGTTGATATTGGATTTTGGTCCGAGTTGTCACTGGCACAAAAAGAACTTCTCGAGATATTTTCTTTAACATACTAAGGGCGTTTTGAGTCATATAGGAAATAAACCGATCATTCAGCCATTCGAGTGGTCGAATTTGTGCACCGATCTCATTGTCAATCAACGCTCGGTGCGAATAGATCAAGGTTTGGTCGAGATCGCTGGCAAATAATATTGTCTCCATGTTATATCCGTTTTACAATGCCGCAACATGAATACGTAAGACCAGGGTACTCCTCAACCGGAACACTCTTATCTGACGCCAGCAGCAGAATATGTTTTAAATTCGGATTCTTGAAATTATCTACCAAGATCCTCTCCGGTAGTCGCCTTAACAAAACCCTTGTTGTTTCTCCAATACCTGGTTTAATAAAGTTCATATCCTCAATCTCAAACTTGTCCTTGATTATAGTTAAATCTTTTAGACCTTGCCAGGTAACCTCAGCATCATCATTAACATCTGCAGATTCTAAGCTTCGTTGTCTAAATGCTTTAAATTCTACAGAGATAGTATCGACGAAAAGATTTGAAACCTCTTCTTTTAAGAGTTCTTCATAGAATCTTGCCCCGTGAAAATCATTCTCTCCGATAAGATCTGTTCTGAAAACGGTCCGACTAATTAACCCAGAGACGGTTGAATTTAAACAAGCACTAGGGATTAAGAAATCTTCTCTAGTACCGAAAGTTTTGACACAGTATCCGGGATCGGCAAGGACTGCTAAGTCACTGTCTAACTCAAATTCATATTTAATTTTAAACTCGGAGCAAGCCTGGCTCAAAACCCTTGTAATGGCCCCTTTGCCTGTCCAACCATCAATAAATTGGATTTTAGAACCGACATGATTTTGCAGAATATAGAGTATAGCATTTTCATCGATACCCCTACCCCTGATGATTGATATACTATAGTGAGGTAAATCCAAGTCATGGACTTCCAGAAGATAGCGTCTAATTAAGATCCCAATTGGCGTGCCTGCTCTGGCTAAGGATACCAGCACCTGCTTGGGACCGTTCCTTTTAACAATAAGCTCTGCTACTACCCTAACAGCCTCTGCTACTTTAGAAGCACTTCGAAGCAACGTATCGTGAAAAAGATCAAGGTATTCCTTCGTCGGCTCATATTCTATCGGCAGCATTTCCGAATAATGGCCGCCTGACTGGATTCTTTTCTCACGGGTCTGCAAATCAGTTTCATTCATTAGCCCATTAAGATTTTTAAGTAGAAAGATGACATCTTTAGGGTTGTAACATCCCATTGGCAAAGGATCTGAAATACGATTAGTGAAGATTTTATCACTCACCTACACAATCACCTCATGTCCTTGTTGATCCACATCTAGATTCCGACTTACGACCTCTGATTTCTGATTTCTGCTAGAAGCAACCCCAATTACTAAAACCAAACGTGGAATACCTAATTTTTTAAACGCAATTAACATGGGAGTCATTCGTTCGTGACTTACTTCTCTTTCAAGAAACAAGTACACTTCATCATAATACTTTAAAGGCACGTTATACACATAATTCATAATACTCCCATCATCAGGACAGGGATAGGCCCATCCATTTTGAATAGCATAGTGACGTTGAGCAAAGGGGAAAATAGGGCTCCTCGTTGTGGAATGGTAACTTACCCCTTTCCCCATATAGGCCGAAACGAGCATAGGAAAATACATAAATTCACCAGTTCCTAAACAAAGTGTCTTTTCACCAATCCGATCGTTTATTAATTCTTCGCCAATTTCTCTTGCTAAGAGCATCGTTTCCAGATTCTCGCTGCTTGACACTCCAAATCTCCCCGTTAATTTTAGATAGGGTGTGACGTTTTTATACCCTGCAGAATCTTCTGAAAAAACCGGAACCATATCTCTAAGATGGAGGAATTTTAGTTCAGGAAAAACCTCAGATCCCGAAATAGCATTCAATTCCAAGGGACGATTAACGTTATCAATCCGCTCATTAATAGGGTCACTGCTTACCGCTATTTCTCCTGTCAATAGGGAAATAGTATGGATCTTAATGTCAAGTTGTTGTTCCAGTTTAGTAAAATTCGCGTGGTCTTCGGACGTTCTCCAATCTAAAAGTGATAAGACAACGTAATTAGTTTTAGGAAATTCGCAATGTATTGCCTGAATAATATTCAGCGCTGTATTACCCGTAGTTATCTCATCATCAACTAAGATAATTGTTTTGGGAATTCTAAGTAACTCTGGGTCTAGAGGATAACACCGATGGTTCACGGCATGGGAATGATCTTCACTAAAATTAAGTTTCGAGGCTAAAAGTGGTATCTGTTCACGTGTCGTGTGAAGGTAATGAGCATTATCAAATAAGCTAAACACAGCATGTCCTAATCCAGTTGCTGTTTCAGCAAAGCCTATAAATAAGGTTTCCTCTGGGAGAGCAAAGAGCGGTCTTCTGAGCACTGTTTTGTAAACCTGCTCTGTATCCTCGTTACTCTTAAGAGCCTGAATGATATCCTGGCTATCGACATGATCCACATCATAAATTCCACTCATTAATTGAATAGCAAGAGCTGCCCCCGCCAGCAAAGAAACGAAAGGATCGACAGGCACATGCTTTCCCAGCACGCTACTGACAAATAAAAACCCTCGTTTCTTATTTTTTCTAGCAGCTAAGGAATACAACGTCCGCGGTGAGAAATCGAAAGGATTATTTATTAAAGTAACTGTAACCCTTTGCCCTTCGAGGTTATACGAATACATCTTCGGTAAGTAAGCTAATGAAATTGTGTTGTTCATAAAATACTCCATAATTCTTTGCTCTTAATAAGATTTTTCGCGCCCAATGATAATGCGGTTTAATTTCATTCATTTTATTTGTATAATGACTTCTTATGACGCCTTGCAAACCGTGGCTGTTTTCCATGATACTCAAAGCATCTAAGTATTCTTCATGTCCCACTATATACAACGATTGTACTGGGATGATGTGGCTCGGATGAATAATGGTTTTCCCGATCATCCCATTTTCCTTGTCTAAAATGACCTCTTTAATTAAACCATCCACATACTTATTTAAGAGCTGGCTTCTAATCCTAGTTCCATTACACCCGCTATTATCCTGTAAATCTTCAAAAGGACTCCTCCGCAACTGAGGTTTGAGTACTCTCTCCACATTGGCGAAGTATTCCCAAACCGGTCCAGAGACTACGTAATCACTCTCCATACGTCCGAAAATGTTTACAATATCCGCGATGCAGTCACGTATCACCATGATATCATAAATAGTTACATCCGGTCCCCTGCGAACTCCAAAAAGGCCAGAAAAATCTGTAGCCCCTATGCGGACATTTAAGACTAAGTCATGATAAGAATCGATGAGTTGCTTAATCTCAAGCAGTTCCTTCACTCGGGATTCACGATAGATTACTTTGGGACTTTCAATGATTGGCATCCCATAAAATGGTCCGGTCGATTGAGTATTGAGATCTTTTATGATTTCAAAATATCGGTAATCTGCCGCCGTAAATTTTGGAAAGATAAAACCTGCGATCACTTTAGAACTTTCTCCCATTTTCTCCATGATCCTTAAGATCTGGTCCGGATTACGTACCCGTATAAAAATAAGGGGTAGGGCCTCGGCCTCCATCTCTTGGTTAGCTAAGGCCGTATGGATCTCTTTCACTTGATGTGTTATATTACCCTCTGCCTTGTGCACCTCAGAATCTCCAATTGAATCTTCTAAGCAAAATACGGTAGAAGCTAATCCTAAATTTTTTTCAGAAATTATATCTCTCGCTATACTTTCTCTGGTCCCAGGCATATATAACGTCGCCCCCAGTGCATAAGAAAGAATCTCTCGGGGCGTTTTTTTATTGAAAGCTTCAGGAACTTTAAAGAAGGTGGCTTCCCTATTCTCCCTGGTTAAATAATCAAAGTATCTCACACTTTCGTACTCACCCTAATATGGTAGTACTTCTCTCCCTTCTCTAATCAGCACTCTTAATGTCCAATTATTTGTTCACCTTCAGAGTAAACTCGTGCGAATGTTGAACATCAGGACTTCAGGTACGATAGTCTCCAGTGCCACCTATAGATATAATTAAACATTATCTAACATTCGAGTTAAAACGTGAAATACCTGTTAGAGCTCTCATTAAATCCATAAAGATTACAGAAAAAGAGAATAACCGTATACTATCCACCCCAATGGTATAGCTTTGAATTATCTTCTTCTTTTGAGTTATTAGATTGAGTAAATAGACCTTTATTTGATATATCCGGATTAGTGAAACCCTTTAGAGTAGTAAGATTCTTAAATATCCTAACAGATGTATTGAGGGGTATTATTGAGTATAAATCTTCCATGTCTGAATTATTTAGTCTAATACACCCCTGAGAAACATCTTTTCCAATGCTAGATGGTGTGTTGGTCCCATGTACAGCATAATTTAAATTTGACAATTCCATTGCTCTTGTCCCATACACATTATCCGATATGGGTACAATTTTATCGGGATTCATGACCTTTTTAGATATATTTAAAGTCCCTTCTGGCGTTGTGTCATTTTCACCTACTGCAACAGAATATCTACGCATAATCCGATTCCCAGACATAACAGCTAAAAGATGATTTTCCTTATCGATTGAAATAAACAAAGGCATAAATGAAATATTATTGTCAAATGGGATATTAGGCTTTAGTGCCTCTTTAACAGCAGAAATTAAATCACTATCAAAAGCAATCTCTACAGGGGAAAAAAGCCACCCTCCATCTCCGTTAGGAGAGGTTGTGGCATTATTTTTCAACGTATATGGATCTTTTGGTAGTTCAGATAAATAATTATTAGGGAAAGGTTGATTGAGAATATGTAAATCTTTTGGCATGTAACCATTTTTCTTAACGAATTGATATAAAGCACTACGGATTACAGTCGTAGTCTCCCACTGTTGACGTTCCATATTATTGCTAAACGCCATACTGTCTGTTGGATAAACATATACTTCTATATTAACCTCCATTCCGCCGCTAACGCTGGCGGCACAAATAGTAATGAAAAATAGTGCGCAGTATTTACTGCTTTGTTATAATTATTTCAAGGAGAAGATATACTACAAAGCACGGAGAGGTGAGTCGTAGACTGCTCTT
>JARLHU010000146.1 GCA_031292095.1 Desulfosporosinus sp. | reverse complement strand
ATGTACGGCAACAGTAATTTGGTTAATATGTTCAATTTGCTGGGCGAGGCCTTCGTTCTGCCCACGGAGAACTTTTAATTGTTCAAAGGTTCCTGAAATCACTTTTGTTAGTCCTTGGGTCGTATCTTTTAATGCCGACTCAAAGTTGTCAATTAAGCTATTTACCCGTTTTGCTAATTGCTGCATCTGTGGGGATGTTTCTAAGTCAGAGATACTAATTCTTTGGCTTAAATCCCCCGTCTCGACGACATCAAGTAGGGCATTAATAATGACAAAGTCTATTTCCTGGGGAAGTTTGGTTTTATTGACTTGTTTATTTCTGTTAAACATGTACTCAACTTTTTTTACCGTATTTGTTATAGAAATAACGGCACCTCCAATTGTTAGAATCATTCTGTAATTGTTTAATTTTAACATGTTTATGTAAAGAAACGCTTACTAATTTGGTTAAATTATTGTTAATTAGTAGCCCATTTTGCGATGCGACGCATATTTCAATAAAATTCTCTGATAAAGGGAAAAAAATAGAGTAACTGAACAGAAACACTACATGTCAGAACAGTCGAATATCGGCTGTTCTTTCTAAAATGGATCTAAATGTTTAACTGGGGTTCACGACGAAACCGCCTGAAGGTAGTTTTCAAGATTGCAGCAATCATCCAAAAATACATTGTAACAAACGAACCAAATGAAGCACAAATACGAGTGGCTATTGCTGCATTGTCTAAGGCCATAGAACTTGATCAGAATCGAGCAGTAACGTGATATGGGTTGTGTGGTCGCTGGCCGTACGAAGGAACAATAATCGAACACGTTGAGGAAATTTAAAAGAACAAGTAAAAACAATCCCCTCACCATCTAGGTGAGGGGATTGTTTTTACTGGCCAAGCTCGGATCATCATTTATATAAGTACAACAAAATCAGCTGAGATTTTGTTAAAAGAAATATCTATAGGGTTGTCAACCAGTTTATCTTTGACTTTTCATAATACTGGGTGGCGCTGAATGTCGCAAATGTTCTAAGTGACTCACGTCTAATCATACCATATTACGATTGTGATGATACAAGTATGTTATATACGATTCAGATACACAATGATATTCTATCTTTGGAAGGATACAACATACGAATTGCCTTCCAGAGTTTAATAACAATTGGAACTGTAGTGGCAAGGTCCTTGTTGGGAACTATTTGACGCTTACACATAGAAAGGTAAGAAGGGAGATACAGAATCATGGAACAACACTTTCTTGTGTTCAAAGAGGTAGTAGAAACCAAAAACATTACGTTATCGGCTAAAAGGCTTCATATGAGTCAACCCAGTATTAGTATGCAGATTCAAACTATGGAAAACAAGTATGGTGCCCGCTTTTTCGATCGCACCAATAAAGGGGTAACTTTGACTAAAGAAGGTCAAATTTTGTATCCATATGTTCTGAAGGTATTGGAAATTCTTTCAAATGCCAAAGAACAGATCGGCGCCCTATCAAAAGATCAAAGAGAAAGGATTTACCTCGGCGCTACTTTAACGATTGGAGAATATATTCTTCCTAGTATTCTAGCGTTTCTATACAAGACTTATCCAGACGTGGAATTCAAAGTAAAAATCGCTAATACAGAGTCGATTGCTCAAGATGTTTTGGAGAGAAAAATGCATATTGGTCTAATCGAAGGACCAGTCCCTTGGCATAAGGACTTTAATGTAGAGAGTTTTTGGGAAGACGAGTTGGTAGTTGTCATTCCCTATTTTCACCACTGGGCGTCAAGGGACAGTATCACTCTAGCTGAACTTCCGCATGAGCGTCTGATAAGTCGAGAGGACGGTTCTGGAACTCGCAAGGTGATGGAAATGGCCCTCAAAGAGAGGGGGTTCGATCCGGATCAGTTAAATATAACGATGGAGTTGGCAAGTACACAGGCGATTAAACAACTAGTCTCGGCGGGACTAGGAATCACAATTATGTCTTCTCTGACGGTTAGTCGTGAATGCGATAAAGGTATATTTAATCTATTAAGAATTCAAGAGTCACCTATTTATCGGCCTCTCAGTATTCTCACCAATACCAAAACCACACAGACTAAAAGTGAGCGCATTTTTATCAACCTACTTCATAATCACAGGTTGCTATCTGATGTGTTAAGTAAGGACAATAATGAATTTGAGGAATATAATACTACGCTGTGTTTGGCTCAACATGCAGTGAATGGTCAAGAAGGGCAGGAACAATGGCAGAGCTAAAACCCGCTGTCCAGATGATAGCTATCGGAAGCAGTCCGGCGTCGGTAATATCGCAAATAATAACAGTGGTTCTTTATTCTATCGTCCTTTCCAAAGCCGCTACTAGTGTCATGTAGGGTCTCGTTATAAAAATAGTCAAAGATCACCGCGCTGCCCGCCCCGGAATGATTTGCTATAAAAGCCAGCGTATTGTCAACGCCTTCCTGATGATGAAACCGCTAAGCCCAGTTGGGCACCCTGAGGAATATCTGTATTGTAGTCTCCAGATAGAACCTCGCCTTACCAAACAAAGGGTATGAGCCGATAGCTTACTTTCTTTTTATAATCCTCGTAACCTTCCAATTCATCGACTAACATTCTTTCTTCACCGATTATTCTGACCGCCATAAGAAAAATCGCAATCAAACCTATTATTAAACCATAGATTGAACCCAGCATCAGCGGCGCACCTACAAGCATAAATAAATTGCCCAGATACATGGGATGTCTCACGAAGCTATAAACTCCTGTAGAAATTACGTGCTGTTTTCGTTCAGTCTGAATCCTGACCATTGTTGATGCGAAAGTATTCGTAGCTACTGATTGAAATAAAAAGTATAAAGCTGGTAACAATGCCACTCCTCCGACTACTTTTAACCATACAGGAAAGTAGGGTGACCAGGCATACCTTTTGGCATCTAATGGCATAATGATAATCCATACGATCAGAGATAAATAAGCAAAGGATTGATAATATTTATCCCATCCTTTTTGGTTGTCAGAACCCGGCATTTTCGACCGTTCTGCCAGTAATGCCGGGTCGTATTTTGACAAATAAATACCGATCGATAAAGTCATCGCAAGCCAATAGATAATAAAAATCCAACCTTCTATCCAAAACCAATCACCTGCAAGCAAAAGAATGACTACCATAAATAGTAAACTAGCTATTAGAGAGGAGAAAATTTGGCTAACCTTAGATTTGCTATTCATAACGGAACCCTCCTGCAATTTCATTTCACAAAAACTTTTGTTCATGACTAACCCATAACCTCTTCACTATTTACTTTGAAATTTAGGTAGAAATGCCTTTCCGCTTGGATATTTCAAGGTAAGCCTTTTCAGATGAATCATAGATATTCCCCCTTATAAAGATTTTTCTTAAGTAAATCTATATACTCATCAAATTCTTTGTGTAAGGGTTCAAAATCAAGCTCTGCTTTACTTGATGATTGACTTAAATACCCTTCGGCTAATAAAACAAGCATTTTCATAACAAGCTTTGGATCGATACCGTCTTTAAATTTTGAAGCATCCATGCCATCAAGAGCAAGTTTACTTCGAAAACCTTCACCTTTTGCAAGGATGTCTCTTATATCCGTTTTTACTTCGTCATCACTTTCAAAATACATACTGTTCAAAAAAGAAAGAATGGAAGGGTGTCTTTTCATTACCGAAATTTTAATATTTGTTGCCAGCTTAATTCTGTCAAAGAAATCAGTGACGCTAGCATCAAAGTTTTCATTGACTTCCTTCATTAAAATGTTGCCACATAAGTCAATTAAATAAAGATACAAAGTTTTTTTTGTGCCAAAGTAATGAAATATCATCGCTTTTGAAATTCCGGCAGCAGTAGAAATGTCGCTCACAGATGTTTTTTTATAACCGTTAGTGCCAAAGGACAAAAGGGCGGCATCAATAATTTTTGTTTGTTTTTCTGAAGATAAACTTAAAAATTTTTTCAAAATACTCACCCCTTAAATGTTATTAACCAATTCGGTTTATGTAAGCATAACATGATTAACCAATTCGGTCAACGATTTAGTTAAAAGTATTCTCTACCCACGCAATAACCAGCCGGGTTGGAGTTTTGGCAAACAGGTTCGTCGGGGATATAATGAGTGTGTCGAAAAGGAACTAATATAAACAAAGATTCACCATTTCAGCTAGATTTGAATGCAAAAGTAGAATTAAAAAGGAGGTTAATTTACAATATGGAAAGACCAGTATTGCTTCCGACGAGCGCACGCAGCGAGAATTTTGCAGGTTTAGTTTATCATTTAGATGGTGAATTAGTTCCTGCGTTGACTGTCGAATTAATGAAAGGACAGAATATTTATTTCGAGCACCATATCCTATTATGGAAGCATCCAGATATTACAATAGGTATACGCGCAATGAAAGGCGCACTTAAACGCATGATTGCGGGAATGCAAATATTTATTACTCAGGCTGAAGGGCCGGGCCAGATTGCTTTTAGTCGTGACGGCGCTGGGCATGTTTTTGGTATTCACATGAAACAAGGTGAGGAATTACATGTTCGTGAGCATCAGTTTCTAGCTGCTACAGATAATATTGAATATACATTTGAACGCATGAAGGGTATTTCTAATTTACTTTATGGAGGCACTGGGTTTTTCATAGATAAGTTTCATTGTGATAATAGAGAAGGTATCTTATGGTTGCATGGATACGGTAATGTATTTGAAAAGAACCTTTCTCCCGGAGAACAAATTGATGTTGAACCAGGAGGGTGGTTGTATAAAGATAAAAGCGTAGATATGAGGACAAATGTTCAATCAATTTCGACGGGCATATTTGCATCGACCAATTTGGTAACTAATCGCTTTACAGGTCCAGGAAGGGTTGGTATACAATCAATGTATTATCATATGCCAACAAGTGAATAAGCGAGATGTCAAGCTAAATTTGAAATAGGATCAAAGTGGCGCCTGGAATTGGAGAAAGAGGTTACGCTGTTTATCTATATTGTGGAGGAAGCAGGCTATTTTGACATCGAGGGACAAACACCGATTGTTTTTTATTTTTACATAACGTTGGTCTTAATATATTGCAAATAATCTAACGTTGACGTAAACTATAATTAACTATTTTAGAAACTAGGCCATCGTTAAAAATGAGCACTCACAAGGGTTTTATAAAAAGTTTATATTTGGACATATTAGGAAATGACCAAATACAAACTTTGAAATTGCGTATGATAAAATTTAGCCATAAACATGTCCGAAAGTCCGAAAATCTTTTAAGGGTATGGAGTATAAGCTATGAAGGAACATCTGCTTACAGTCGAAAATGTAGTAACAAAGTTAGGAATAACCTCAAGAACGCTTCATTACTATGAGCAAATTAACCTAATTCAGCCAGCTACGCGTACAGAAGGCGGTCATCGATTATATGATGTAGCGGTGGTTGATAAACTAAAGCATATCTTACACTTGAAAGAGTATTTAGGTGCATCTTTGGAGGAAATTCGTTTCATTTTGGAAGCGGAGGATGCCTTGGGGCAGTTGCGAAATTTATTTAGGCAAGAAACTTCTGAATTGGAAAAGACCAAAATCCTTCGTGAATCGATGGTTTTGTTAGAAAGTCAAGTAAGAATAATCGACGATAAAATTAATGCGCTTAACATGATGCGTGAAGGTTTTGTGAAACGTTTGGAAAAATGTAAAAGTTATGAACAGGAAATGGAATAGTTGCAACCTCCGAGGAAAGGGTATGAATCATGGAAAGTTCACGTTATAAATGGGTCGCCTTATCGAACACAACGCTTGGTATATTTATGGCTATGTTAGACGGAAACATCGTTTTAATTTCTCTGCCGGCTATTTTTCGAGGGATTCAGATCAATCCAATGGCTCCCGGTAGCACAACCTACTTACTCTGGTTACTTATGGGATACACCGTGATTACAGCTACTCTACTGGTTTCTTTTGGGCGGTTATCCGACATATTTGGACGAGTGCGTCTATACAACCTAGGCTTTGCTATTTTTACTTTTGCTTCGATCTTATTGTCTTTGACTCCTGGAAAGGGGAATACTGGGGCGATAGAATTAATCTTGTTTCGCCTTTTGCAAGGTGTAGGCGCTGGATTCTTGTTTTCCAACAGTACAGCGATCATAACAGACGCCTTCCCATCTTCTCAAAGGGGGATGGCCATGGGGATCAATCAGATCTTTGGCATCGGGGGTTCTCTCATCGGTTTACTTGTGGGCGGCGTTTTGGCTGATATTCACTGGCGACTTATTTTTCTGGTCAGTGTCCCAGTCGGCTTGGCAGGCACAGTTTGGGCCTATCTTAAACTAAAAGAAACCAGCACGTTAGTGAGCAAGCAAAAAATCGACTGGTGGGGGAATGGCACTTTTGCAGTTGGTTTAACCTCGCTTCTTTTGGCGCTCACTTATGGAATCATGCCCTATGGACAATCGAAAATGGGCTGGGGCAACCCGTTTGTGATTGCGGGTCTAATCCTAGGAATCGTCCTCTTAGTGGCGTTTGCCTATATAGAACTTCACATAGAGATGCCCATGTTTAATCTAGACCTGTTCAAGATTAGAGCCTTTGCAGCGGGTAATCTCAGTTTGTTTCTGTCTTCGATAGCGCGGGGTGGACTTCAATTCATGCTGATCATTTGGTTGCAAGGAATTTGGTTACCGCTTCACGGGTACAGTTTTGAACAAACTCCTTTGTGGGCGGGAATTTATATGCTTCCTATGATGATCGGTTTCTTTTTGATGGGACCTTTAAGCGGTTATTTGTCTGACCGTTACGGTGCTCGGGGATTTTCCACGGTTGGTATGCTGATCTCTACGTTAGCTTTTATTCTGTTGACATTTTTACCAGCCAACTTTAATTATCTGCCTTTTGTCATTATTTTGTTGATGTCGGGCGTGGGAATGGGTATGTTTGCGGCTCCGAATACGACAGCCATCATGAATTCCGTCCCAGCGGAGTACCGGGGAGCTTCATCTGGAATGAGAGCGACCCTCCAGAATACAGGCTCAGCTTTAAGTATGACGTTATATTTCACCATTCTAATCATTGGGTTAACCCAACATTTACCGGCAACTATGTATCAAGGGTTGGTCAATGCGGGGGTGCCCGCTGCGGCATCCCTCAAGGTTGCTAATTTACCGCCGACCGGTGCTTTGTTTGCTGCTTTTTTAGGCTATAACCCCATGGCCCAATTACTGCCTACTACAGTCCTTAATCACTTGCCAGTTGCCAGTCAGCAATTAATACTGGGTAAGGTCTTTTTCCCGCAATTGATCGCGCCTGCCGTGATGTCCAGTTTGCGAATTGCTTTTTATATTTCAGCGGTATTGTCAATTATTGCGGCGATTGCATCCTATTTGCGGGGTGAAAAGACTGAGTCTATTCATTAAGGAGATGTACTTAACATGAAATTTATTGACCTCGCTGAAGAAAGATATTCTCTTCGTAAATTTAGCGATAAACAAATTGAAAAAGAAAAACTCGAACTTGTGCTAAAGGCTGGACAGCTTGCCCCAACTGCTTGCAACTATCAACCGCAGCGTATTCTCGTCATTGAAAATCAAAATGCCCTCGCAAAGTTAAAACATTGCACACCATACCATTTTAATGCTCCACTGGCATTGCTCATCTGTTATGACAAACTAGTTAGCTGGAAACGAAGCTTCGATGGCAAAGATAGCGGGGATATAGATTCAAGTATTGTTACTACACACATGATGTTGCAAGCTGCTGAGCTTGGACTGGGTACCACTTGGGTAGGACATTTCGACCCTAAACTAATTATAAAAGAGTTTGTCTTACCAGAAAATATCGTACCTGTTGCCTTGCTTCCACTTGGGTACCCTGCGAAAGATGCAACACAGAACCCACTTCACAGCAAAAGTAAGTCAATTGAAGAAACAGTATTCTACAACGACTTTTCTTAATTGGAGACGAAGTAGCTAAAATGGTAATATTAAACTTTTAGGAGGAGATATCATGTTATATAGAAAACTAGGAAAGACCCATGAGTTGGTTTCAGTATTGGGATTTGGCTGTATGCGGCTTCCCATACTCCCGGGAGGCGATCCTACAAAAATCGATGAAAAACTAGCGATAGAATTGGTTCATCATGCGATCGATGAAGGGGTAAACTATATAGACACTGCTTATCCTTATCATGGAACTGGCATGGCTTCGGCTGGACAGAGTGAACCTTTTGTGGCAAAAGCCTTAAAAAATGGCTACAGAGAAAAAGTTAAATTAGCGACAAAACTCCCGAGCTGGCTTATAAAAACAAGGGCCGATATGGATAAATATTTAAATGAACAGTTAGCGCGACTAGAGACAGATACAATCGATTTTTATTTAGTACATGCTATTAATAAAGAATTTTGGTCTTCTCTCAAAGAAGCTGGTATCGCTGAATTTCTAGACCAGGCCATAAAAGATGGAAGAATCAAATATGCTGGATTTTCATTTCATGATAAACTCGACTTATTTAAAGAAGTCGTTGATTATTATGACTGGTCGTTTTGTCAGATACAATATAACTATTTAGATGAAAAGTTTCAGGCAGGAACAGAAGGCTTAGAATATGCTGCTCAAAAAGGCTTAGGCATTGTAATTATGGAACCCTTAAGAGGAGGGAAGCTTGCAGCTAATCTTCCAGAGGATGTACAAAATGCTTTTGATCAGGCGGATGTAAAGAGAACACCAGCAGCTTGGGCTTTAAGATGGGTTTGGAATCATCCGAACGTATCTGTGGTATTAAGTGGCATGAATGCCATGGATCAAGTCATAGAAAACTTGAATTCAGCAAATGAAGCGCAGCCAAACTCTTTAACGGCAAGTGAGGAAGGAATTATTCATCAAGTAAAAACTATTTTTAAGGAAAAAATTAAAGTTGATTGCACAGCATGTGGATATTGTATGCCTTGTCCTGAGGGAGTAAACATTCCCACATGCTTCTCAATGTACAACAATCATCATATGTTTGGCAAGGAAGAAGCCTATCATATTTGGCTTGCACCTCAGCAACAAGCATCAAATTGTGTGGAGTGTGGCTTATGTGAAACACATTGCCCGCAAGGTATATCAATCCGTGAGGAATTAAAAAATGTAAAAGCAGTATTTGGAAATTGAAATGATTGAGTCGGGACTGATTAACGAGAAATTAGTTATTATGGTTGGGATTAATGAAGACGGAAACCTGGCAGAAGACCAGGCAAATAATTTAAGAGGTGAACTATATGAAAAAAAGTTTGGGTGCTAAAACTTTGGTTTATCCTACACCGGTTTTGGTTATATGTACCTACGATAATGAAGGCAAGCCCAATGCCATGACTGCTGCTTGGGGAGGTATTTGCTGCTCCTCTCCGCCTTGCGTAGCGATTTCACTACGCAAAGCCACTTATACTCATGGTAACCTTATGGCCAAAAAGGCTTTCACAATTAATATTCCCTCAGAAAGCTATGTTCGAGAAGCTGATTATTTTGGCATAGTTTCTGGAAAAAACGAAGACAAATTTGCTAAGACTGGTCTTACACCGGTAAAAAGTGATATTGTTGATGCCCCTTATATAGGAGAATTTCCTGTTAATTTGGAGTGTAAAATTATACATGTTATTGAACTTGGTCTACACACTCAGTTTATTGGTGAGGTCATGGATGCCAAAATTGATGATACCATACAAGAAAAAGGAAATCAGCCGATGATAGAACAAATAAAACCTTTAATATTCGCCCTTGACAGTCGTAATTACTATGGAATAGGGAAACAAATTGCCTCAGGATTTTCTATAGGCAATGAGATAGGAGGCTAATTTACTCTAAATGACTTGCAACTATTAATCCTAATGCCCTGGATCATTGGTCAATGCGTTCCAAGGAAATCCTTTCTACCTGAGACATAAAATGATCGTTTCCTAATTCACATTGTAGGGGATGCCGGAAGGTATCTCCTTAATTATGATGCGGCTTTCAGAATTGAACGTAGCTTTGCTTTAATTCGGTCATGCTACCACGGTAGCACATAGTAGCGATGTTTGTGAACGCCTGAGTAGTAACTAATATTGTTATTCAGATGTAGCTCAATTCTCAGAATAATTACTTTAACATTGTTGAAATAGAAACAAAAGTTTAATATAATATTGTTATACACCAGCGGGTGGGAGGACAGGCCATGAACAAAGAAGAACAGGTCATATTGGGTTTCAGGGACTTATTAAACAAGATAGTTTCGCTTAATAAGCCTAAGATGAAAGACAGTCTTAAAGATCATAAGTCTTCTGAAGTACATTGCATCGAATACATTGGAAGAAATGTAGATTCCAACGTGACAAAACTTGCGGAGTCCTTTTATGTGACTAGGGGTGCCATAAGTAAACTTACTAAGAAGCTCATAAAAAAAGGTATTATCGAAAGCTACCAGAAGCCGGATAACAAGAAAGAAATCTATTTTCGCTTGACTCCGCAAGGGAAAGTAATTAACAAAGTCCATGAGGAGCTGCACAAAGAGTTTCAAGAGCGGGATAAAGCCGTATTTGAGCAGGTAACCGAGGAACAATTTGATATCATGCTTAACTTCGTGGAAAAGTATAGTAGGCATTTGGATGCAGAAATAAAGAAGCAAGGTGTAGATATAACAAATCAAAATGATTTTGAATAATGGGGTTGTATCAAAACGCTGGAACATCAGCGTATGATACAGCCCCATTTTATTATTGACAAGGAAACAATAAAGTGATAACATATTTATGTTGCTAAGGAAACATAAATATGTTTTTGAGAGGTGGAATTTTAAATGCGTATAAATTTTTTGTGGATCATTGTGGGGATTGTGTTGATGAATGGAATCGGGATGACGGTGGTGTTCCCGCTATTGCCATTTTTACTTGGCAACTACTTGCCCGCTTCGCAAATAGTTGTAGGAATGAGTGCACTGGCATCAGTTTTTGCGGCTTGCACTTTTTTTGCAGCGCCAATATTGGGGGCATTAAGCGATCGCTACGGTAGAAAAAAGATTTTAATCATTAGTTTACTCGGATCTGTTATAGGATATATTCTGTTTGGTATCGGTGGGGCGCTGTGGGTGCTCTTTCTGGGCCGCATAATTGATGGACTAACAGCAGGCAATATCAGTACGTTGTTTGCTTACATTGCTGATAGCACAGAGCCGCAGGAGCGCACAAAATGGTTTAGCTATATAGGTGCTGCTATGGGAATAGGATGCATGATAGGGCCTGCACTGGGAGGTCCGCTTGGCGCCATTTCAATTACGCTACCGTTTTTCGTTACTGCAGGTATAATGTTCTTCTCCATTATTTGTACCTATTTCTTTCTGCCGGAATCACTGTCTCCTGAAAAACGATCAACCCATTTTTCAATAAAAAGTTTCAATATCTTCGGTCAGTTCAAAGATATCTTCACCATGAAAGAGGCCAGAGCGCTTATCATCGTTGGAGGATTCTTCTATGTGGGATTAGGAATCTATCAATTCAATTTCAGCATCTTCTTAAAAGATATTTTCTCGTGGGGGCCTGCGCTTATCGGTTATAT
>JARLHU010000145.1 GCA_031292095.1 Desulfosporosinus sp. | reverse complement strand
GCATAGGTCTGTGAATCCCGTTCCACATTCTCCATCCCCTTTATCCTTTGTCTGTGTGTTTCTATCTAATCGTTCTTAATCTGTGTAATCTGTGTAATCTGTGGTTCCCCGTTCAGAATTCCCCAAGGCGTATTTACAGTGTTTTTCCTTGTAGTAATAAAAAAAGAGAAAGCATACTCACTAAATTCTTAGTCGATCAGTGAGCATGCTTTCTCAGCATATTTAAAGTTGTCGTCTTCCTTCTAAGGCCCGGGCAATGGTTACCTCATCAGCATATTCTAGATCCCCACCTACGGGTAAACCATGCGCTATCCGGGTTACCTTAATTCCCAAAGGTTTTAGCAAGCGCGCCAAATATAAGGCAGTTGCTTCCCCTTCTACCGTTGGGTTCAGCGCCATGACCACTTCTTGAATCCCGTCTAAACGTTTCAGGAGCAAATTGACGGTCAACTGCTCCGGTCCAATTCCATCCATTGGTGAGAGGACTCCGTGGAGAACATGATAAAGCCCTTTAAATTCTCTGGTTTTCTCCAAAGACACAACATCCCTCGGATGCTCAACAACACAGAGCGCCGTTTGATCTCTTTGCGTATTTTGGCAGAGCCCACACGGATCTTGATCTGTAAAGTTCGAACAAATGGAGCATTTCCTGATATCTCGGTTAGCTACAACGATAGCCTTCGCTAAATCCTCTGAAACCTGCGGATGTTGAAGGAGGTAAAAAGCCAATCGTCCTGCTGTTTTGGGTCCAATTCCCGGTAGACGGGCCAAACTGCTAATCAGATCTGCCAAAGGTTGTGGGTATTGTAGAAAATCCATAAATCGCCTAGAACAAGCCGGGGATCTTTAAACCACCGGTCAGTTTGCCCATCTCGTTACTAGCCATTTCTTGGGCTTTTCTTAACCCTTCATTCAAAGCTGCTTTAATGAGATCTTCCAACATTTCCACATCCTCCGGGTCGACTGCTTCGGGCTTGATTTTCAACTCAACTAATTCCATTTTCCCACTTACGATGACCTGGACCATTCCACCACCAGAAGAAGCATCCACAGTTTTAGTCAAAAGCTCTTCCTGTACTCTCGCCATATCCTCTTGCATCTTTTGGGCCTGCTTTAACATCTGACTCATATTACCACCCATACCGCCGCCGCCCATTCCCTTCATGCCTGCCATTTAACACACATCCTATCAAATTAATTTTCGTACGCTTTAAACTATTTTGGGTTAGCCCTCTTTGACAACCACCCGATCCGCTCCGAACATGTCCTTAGCTTTATCAATCAAGGCCTGCTCTTGTGTTTTCAAATCTTGACTCTCTGGTGTTTCCTTAGTTTGAAATTCATTTTCCATAAAGTTTTGTAAGGACAGTGAAGTACCGAATAGTTGCTTTAGAACTTCTTCAATCGTTTGCCGATTTTCGGTTTGGCTAACTTTATCCTTATGGAAGGAACATCCCTCACGGAAAAGTATCGTCAAGGTATTCTCCTCGAGTTGAACTGGTTTCCCTTCCATCAAAAAAGCCTGGGTTGATTTTTTGCGTTTTTTGACCTGATCCAAAACATCACTCCAACGCTCTTGGATCCCCTCTATGCTTAAACTATGTTTGGTCTCTTCAACGGTGGTTCCTGAAGCAACTGTTTTAGCCTCTGCTTTTGGCTGAGTCATTTTAGGTTTGAGCGAAGACTTCACTTCAGTCTTATCCCCCTGGACAATACGTGAACCCTGAATCTGCTGTTCCATGACAGCTAACCGCTTTAAGATCGCTTCCTGGCCACTGCTCGACGTAGGTTGGCTTTCATGAATAGTCTGAACCAACAAGAGTTCAGCAGCCAATCGAGCGTTCGACGCATATTTGAGCTGACCTTCTCCTTGCAATAGAATAGAAATCCAACGCAACATTCGGGAAATTCCGATCTGTTCGCTCTGTTTGACCAACTGATCTTGAATGTGCTCTAATACTATTGGCGCTTCTCCCGTAGCGGCGGTCAACAGCATTTGACGAAGATAATCCAAAAGTTCTCTGATGATCTGCCGAGGATCACGACCTTGCTGAATACCTTCCGATAAAAAGGTCAAGCTCTTCCCATAATCGGAGGAGATCAACGCTTCTACCAATTGGGCGCTAAAGGTTTCACCGACCATCCCCAAAACCTGATACACTTCTTCCACCCCGATCGGGTCATCTTGAAGAAGACATTGATCCATTATACTCAAAGCATCCCGGAGGCCCCCCTCCGACTTTTGAGCAATCACTACTAAGGCACTCGGACTGACCTGTCTGGATAGAGACGTACATACTTCAACTAATCTTTTTTGGATATTTTCTACTGAGATTCTATGAAATTCAAAACGTTGGACGCGAGAGAGAATCGTCAACGGTATCTTTTGAACCTCAGTCGTCGCTAAAATGAATACGACCTTCGCAGGAGGCTCCTCCAGCGTCTTGAGCAAGGCATTGAAAGCCTCTGTCGTTAACATATGTACTTCATCGATAATATAAACTTTATGTTTCCCTTGTATCGCACTTAATTTGACGTTTTCGCGCAAATCGCGAATTTCATCGATCCCACGGTTTGAAGCGGCATCAATCTCGAAAACTTCCATAGCCGAACCATGGTCAATGCTAAGGCAAGAAGCACACTGATTACAGGGTTCCTCCCCATCCCGTTGTTCACAATTCAAGGCCTTGGCTAGGATTTTCGCCGCAGTTGTTTTGCCTGTACCTCTTGGACCGCTGAATAAGTACGCATGAGCGATCTTATCTTGTTTTAGAGCATTAACCAATGTTTTCGTTATATGCTCCTGCCCCACTATGTCTTTAAACGTTTTTGGACGCCATTCACGGTACAGTGCCAAATAAGCCATACTTTCAACCTCGATAAACAGAGTGTGATCATATACCAAAAAAGATGGTACATTGACCACCTTTATCGCAATTTATAAATAGCCGTACACCCTTGATTGAACCATCGCCTCCGAACGTTACCTTGGTCGGCAAACTCGACTCAGGCACCCTCACGGCACACAAAACGCTCTCCTTAGTGCTGCTTCCGTCAAGATCTGACACGGTTCGGAGTGTCCTGTTGCGTAAGACCAAAATCTCATCGCTGCCTTCCAAAGACAGCTTCACAGGCGAGGACCTATCGCGGGAATTCCACCTTGCTAGAGCGGGCTGCAAGTTACAGGGAACCGCTACCTCCCCATCTAGTACGGCTAAATCAATTATAGCAAAATAAAGAGCCTAAGTCGAATACTTTGGCTCAAATCTTCAAAAATGGCGGAGAGAGAGGGATTTGAACCCTCGACACCGGTTGCCCAATGTACCCGCTTTCCAGGCGGGCGCCTTCGACCACTCAGCCACCTCTCCATGCTCAGCAAACCTCAAAACACTATTAATATTTTTATGAATTTAGTGAACAAGAGAGATTATATCGTAAAGAGACAAGTACGTCAATGGCCAATGTTATGTAAATTTATGTTAATACTTAAAATTTCTAACCTTTACCTATCTTTACTCACCTAAATCGCCCTAAGGCACCTTCAAAAAAATAACAAGTCAGTATGGCAGTCTATTTTCTTTCAAATGCCTAAAATCCGTTTTATCATTTCCCAAAAATAAAAACGCACCTGCGGCGACTCCGCAGTAGATTTTGTTGTCTGTTTTATTGGATAACTTATTGATTCATTTTTAATCGGGATCCCCGGTTTTCCATCCACTTGAACAGCGGTGGAATGATCAATATCAATAAAACAAAGTGGCGGAAAAAGTACACACCACCAGTTCGATCCTTGACCTGCTCCGATCACGACTCTTAACGCCTCATAGTCACCCGCTGGTAGCACTAATGACCCATAGGATTTGGTAGGAAAACTAAAATGCCCATATTCCGTATGTACTGTATAATCTTTACCCCAAGCCCTTACCACCGAACGCCCAATTCCCTCCATATCTGGACGCACCTTCTTAATAATTTGCCGTGATTCATCTAATGTCTGAGAACCTGCTAACCGAGGAGAAACCGCTCTTAGAATGGCATCCCGAACTGCCCGCTTCAGGGCCTGGTCCTGTTCACTGTCCGAATTCGCTAGGACATGAAAACGAATCAATTGATCCGGCGTCGGAGCGAGTGCCACTTCATCGGAAGATTCATTGATATTATAGGTTTCGAGCGCACTCCCTTCGCGAATAGGCCCCCAAATAGCTCCAATTACCAAAATTCCAAGCATGATTATTATAATTCTTACTGCTTTCATAAAGTCTAAACCCCTCTCTCCTGAACATTCTCGTAGCAGTTGTCTATCTTAGAGTTTCTGAAACATCTTTTCACTCTACTACCAGTCTGTACAGGAATGTGAAGATTTAAACAAACAAAAACGAACAAAAAAATAGCCAGCCCATTTTCATAAGAGCTGGCTATAATATAACAGTAAAATCTCCCATATCAAACTCTTGGTAAATTTAAGAAAATATCCGAGGCACTTTGCCTGGTTATTTCCTTTCATATGCCTTAAGCGCTAAATTTCTTCAACATTTTAATTGTTTGGACATGCATCCCTTCATGATACATAGAGAATGTAAGAAATTCACCGATTGTCCTTAAAGTTAACCCAGAGGGCATAGTAAATGGATTTGCGACAGCTTCGTCTAACCTATTCTCTAGCTTTTCTTTGATTCGACTAGTTTGATCATCCAATAATTTAATCATTTCCGCTAATGTTGGTGGTTGTCCCTTCCACTCTGAAGGTTTGGTGTCACGCCCAAATGACTCTGTAAACCCATCTGGAACTTGCATTGGTTCAGGTATGAAGCCAAAAGCAAATTTTTCTTGGGAAATATAAACATGACCGAGATTCCAAAGGATGTTATTATTGAACCCTTCTGGTACTGAATACGCTTGGCTTTCACTGACTTCTTTCACAGCATTGAGCGTGTTGCTACGTACAACTTTTAGTTGGTTAAATAAAAATTCTTTCAAACTTAATTACACCTCCATGTTTATTATATCAAATTATAACAAGTTTCTAAAGAAAGACCGAGACACTCGACTATACAGATGTCTCGGTCTTTTCTAAGTTACCTGTCACACATAAAAAACTACTTTACTACCTCGTTTGCCTTATCAGAACTCCATCCTTTTGGAAACCCTTCTTTTCCATATCCAAAGTCGACACTCTTTGTAGGTATACCTAAAATATTCAGAGCTGAATCAACTTGACCTGCTTTTTGGCCCGTATAACAACATACTACAATGGTTTTACCTTGGCCTTTCTCTTTAATCGCATCAAGATTCTTCGCAATATCAGGTCCGTAAGGAATGTTCACGAATCCTTTAATATGCCCTTTGGCAAAATCCGCTGCCAAACGTATATCAATAAAATAGTATTTCTCAGCGTTCTTAGCTAAGGCTTCTTTAAGTACCGGTAAGTCCATTATATATGAATCGTTAGGAACCTCGCTAAAATACTTAATTACTGCGTCGTCGATTGCTTTGTTTGGACTAGCGACAGCCGGTAATGCTGGCATTAAAGTTGGATTAGTATCTAACGGAAGTTTCAAACTAGCCCATCCTACAACATCGAGTCCTGTTCCCATTCCATGGTTTAATGAACGCGTTTTGATTCCAGCAATATTAAGAATCGAATCTGCTTGTGCCGCCATCTGTCCAGTGTAACAAACGACTACTAACGTCTTATCCTTGGCAAAGGCCCGAATTTTATCCAAGTTAGAAGCTATACCAGACCCATAAGGTACATTTACAGCGCCTTTAATGTGGCCGAGTTTGTATGCATCCGCTTGGCGTATATCCAGCACCGCGTAATTACTGGGATTTTTTTCAAGTCCGTTATATAAGTCTTTCTCTGGAATCGTATATGCATCTTGAACTGTAGAACCAACGTTTGTGAAATACGCTGCTACTGCTGGCTTAACAGCTTTCACCGAATCTGCTGCAGGTGCGCCGTCATTGGTTGTGTTTACAACTGGGGCATTAGCGGTTACAGGAACCTCGGCTGACTTTGAGCATCCAGTTAAAATCATAGAACTTACTACTAAGGCGGACAACAAAGAATACAGGACTTTTTTCTTTTCCATTTCGTATTATTCCTCCCCATATAGTTTCCTCTAATCTGTAATTATAAGGTCTTTAAAAAGTATGTTCAACGAAATTATTCCATTATTATCCCAATAATTTCTAATTATACCTTCTTTTTTCGACGTCATTCAACTTAAATCCCCTTGAATCTTAAACTTATTTGCCTGCCAAATGTCACAAATCAACAAAAATTTATGAAAATATTATCGATGTTCCTCAGCATTATTATCAACCAACCTCAAGAAACGTAGCGGTTAACCAAGGTTTCCAAGGTCAAGGGTTCCCCGGTTATCCCACTAATCAAGGCTTCCCTAACCGTCGTTTTTTCTAAATCATCTGCAATGAAAATCTAAGAGGCAGTAACAATACCTGTTACTGCTCTTTCTGGAAACATAAGCCCTATTCGGAATCCGAATAGGGCTTATGTTTCCAGAAATTAATATTCTTCGACACTATCTAAAAACCATCTCTCGTCACTCCAACCACCTGCTATAAATATATGACCATTGACCGTAGCTATAGCAAAACGATTCCTTTTTTCATTGATAGCGGACGCTACGCTCCAAGAATCGGATTGAACATCATACACTTCATTACTGGCCAAATCTCCTGTTGAATTATATCCACCAATAGCATAGATTTTGTTATTTAATGATGTTACCCCTAAATGTCTTCTTGGTGTAGGCATACTAGCTTTAGTTTCCCATTGATCAGTTGACGGGTCATAAGCCTCATTTGCTGCAGAGTAGCCGATTTCTTGCATTCCACCCATAACATAAAGTATGTTATTTACAACCGCCAAGCCATGAGCATTTCTACCTGTTGGCATAGGCGCTTTGACCGTCCATGTGTCCGTCGAAATATCATATTCTTCATTTGAAGTAAGATAATCGTTTATCCCATTATTACCACCGATTGCATATAATTTTCCATTTATAATAGCTGCTTTCAAATTATTTCTGACTGTAGGCATTGGAGCCTTTTCCAGCCAAGTATCTGTCTTAGGATTATACACTTCCAAAGTGTTATACCATATGTCTGGTCCACTATAACCACCTACGGCGTATATCAAACCATCGTATGATGCTACAGCTAAATCATACCTAGGAGTTGGCATTGAAGCTTTAGTTGTCCATGAGCCTGTATCAGGATTATATTCTTCAACCTCTGCAGAAGATTTTAAGTTATTACTAAACCCTCCAATTACATAGAATTTTCCGTTACATTCTGTTCCCGCAACATTTGTACGTGGGAATGCGAGATTTGGTTTTGATTTCCAGTTAATAGGAAGAGAGGTTGTCGGCATCTGTTCAGAAGAAGCGGAAGTGTCGGAAGAGCTACCCAAAGCGTCTAACGTTTGTTTGATTAAAGTATTAGGAACTGCAAAGATTCCCCCGATAGCAGTCAAGTAGCAGTCTTGCCCTGATAGACGGTTTGGTGAAGGGTTAACTCCTTGTGCCAGAACTCCCTGGCAATAAAACAATGTAGAAGCACTAAAAGCCAATAAACAGAGCCCTACACTGCCAAATATCTTCTTTCTCAACTTTTCTCGCCTCCCTAACTTAATCTCTAAATCAAGCTACATTTGATCTATGTATGTTTTATTAATAATATATCACATTTTGAGGATTCAAGTGGTACGTGCTCAACTTTTTCGACATTGAAGAATCTTAGAAGTAAGAAACAAAGTCGGATCTAATTTTTATCATACTTTTCTTATGGATAAGTTTCCAAATTTTTCTAATAGAATATAGTATACTAAATAAGGAGGTGTTTCCTAGTGTATGGTTGTGTAAAACCGAGTTGTTGCCCCCCCGAATATTGCGTGCGAGATTATTACACTCATCGCTTTGTCCCTGTTATTCATCCTATCGTGAATATTAATCGCCAAAATATTATAGATGTCCCTCAGCATCTTTATCAACAGACCACAAGAAACGTTGTAGTTGACCCAGGTTATCAGGGTCAAGGCTTCCCAGGTCAAGGCTTCCCAGGTCAGGGCTTCCCAGGTCAGGGCTTCCCAGGTCAGGGTCCACAGGCTCAAGGTTTCCCAGGTCAAAACTTCCAAGCTCGAGGCCCACAGGCTCAAGGCTTCCCAGGTCAAAACTTCCAAGCTCAAGGTTTCCAAGGTCGAACCTTCCAAGGTCGAGGTTAACAAAGTTAAGGTTACAACTGATCTCCTCTTCTCTTAACTGGAATGGAAATCCTATCAGCCGTACCGAGACCAAAGTCTCGTTACGGCCTCTTTTCTATAACAAATATAATTCCTTCTCATCTAGACACTAATGAAACATCTTTTAAATTGAACTCATTAGATTTTCCCACTAGAATTAGCGTTACATTAGTAATGGAAAATTGTCGGCACTCCGATAATTAGTCAAGTTATATACTTCGTAAGATATTTATCCCGAATTATGTATAGAATACAATTTTGTTTGTAATACTATTGTTAATAATTGATAGGAGGTATGATTTATCATGGGAGATAAAAGTCCTAAGAATAAGGAAAAAAAGAAGAAAAAGGCTGGAAAAAAAGAAGCCCCAGAAGTTGTAGTGAACCCTTCATAATATGTATTTTTAATACATAACATATCATACATACTAATAAAAATTTTAAAATAACATCAAAAGGGCCTTCGCTTATTCTGCGAAGACCCTTATTTTCTATGTCACGACAAATCACCATTTATTAAGCTTTTAGTAGACTAATATACAAGAGCACGTAATGATCTACCTAACACCAATATAGATCACTTATTACCTAACTATGATTTTTCGACCATAATCAAGCAGGTCACTACCTATATTAATGATTCGTTCGACCTTACAAGATATCTACCCAGCTACAGACAACCTTTCGGCTGTATATAACCGAATTTCTTACACATGCATATATCTACCGACATATGGTTGAGTAAGAACAATTCAACACCCAGTAAAATCTTAGCTCGATCCTTAATGATAAGTTGGAACCTTAATACAATCGATAATAGACTGCGCTAAAGCTTTTCCTAACCACTCAAGATCTTCCCTCCGACAATATAAAAGCGTATTATCACCTTACGATCATCTTTGGCCGACCCATATTCACCCTGTCAGGAGCATCTATAAATCTTGGCTCAACCATTACGTACCCTTGTGATCATATTATTAACCGTAGCACTCGTTAATATACTGGTAAATTTAGTATACTGACCAGCGACGAAAATTCTAAAGAATAGGAAAAAGTATCAAGAATGTTGTCCCTTGAGGACTTGAATCGAAATGTATCTTAGCATTATGAGTTTCTGCAATTTTAAAGCATGTTGCTAGACCCAACCCGGTCCCATTATCTTTAGTAGTAAAAAAGGGTGTTCCTACCTTACTGATATTTTCTTGTGGAATACCACTACCCTCATCTACAATTGCCAGCACTACCTTGCCATTCATTACATAACTATTAATCGTCAGACAACCTCTTTCTTCCATTGCTTCAAGCCCATTGCGGGATAAATTAAGAACAAGTTGGAAGATTTCTTTTCTATTTAGCTCAAGGTTGGGAATCTCCCCTAGGTTGAAACAAATTTGTTTATTTTGAATAAAAGTGTCGGCTTCTAAAAGAGGATATAACTGATTGAGAATGTCGTTAAGATTTTGGGATTCTAATTTTGTTTGTTTTAGTTGAGCTAGCGAGAGAAATTCTGTAATAATTGAGTTGGCACGATCTATTTCCGAAATCATCAGCGCAAAGGTAGATTTCTGAGCTACATAATCAGGTTTTTCTCCCAACAATTGGAGATAACCACGCACCGTAGTCATGGGATTCCTTATTTCATGCGCTATTCCAGCCGCTAATTGCCCTACAAGATTGAGACGATCCAGTCTTGCCATTTGGTCTTGTGCCATCTTACGACCTGAAATATCTCTGAAATAACAAGTCATTCCAGTTTCAGTTGGGTAAGCACTTATCTCAAACCATTTATTGCCTAATGCTTCGGAAATAATTTCAAAAGTAACTGACCTCTTTTCAGTCATTACTTCCTTATAGTGAAATAAGGCGGTATCATTGACTTTATATATGTCAGCCATCTTTTTACCTAACAACTCATCACGAGTTTTTCCGAACGCTATTTCTCCTGCGCGATTTATATAAGTGATTTGCCAGTTCCTATCAATGGCACAAAAAAAATCTGTCATACTTTCAAGAATAGACGCTACCTCTGCTTGAGATTTAATCAATTTCTCTCTCTCTGATTTTCTTTCAGTAATATCCCTATAGTAAACAGACAAGCCATGCTGAGAGGGGTACGCAGTCACTTGATACCAGATGTCTTTATGTAAAATGCTACAATATTCAAACGTAACGGGTAAGCAATCCTTCTTCGCCTTTCGAAAATTAAACTCGACTAAACTTCCTTTAACTTGGGGAATCATTTCCCAACCATCCTTACCTAATAGCTCTTCTCGTGTTTTTAGCAATAACTCTTCTGCCATTTTATTTACAAACGTAAACCGCCATTGATTGTCTACCACATAGAAAGCATCTGGCATATTAGTGATAATATCAGCAATGAGTTGATTACTCTGAGAAAGTTCTGCTTCTAATTTTAACTGTTTGGTAAGTTGTTCTACTTTTTCTTTTTCCATTCGTTTCATCTCAGTAACGTCATTATAGGCAAACAAAATACACTCTTGATCGTCTATATGGATAATCTCAGCCGAAAGAATTACTGTACAGATTGCACCATATTTAGTAACTAGGGAATATTCATAGTTTTGAACCGACCCTTGTATCTCGAGATACTCCATGATTTGTAGTACTTCGCTTTCAAGCACACCAATCTCTACGGGTGTTTTTCCAATAACATCTTCGCGGGTATAACCCCTTACCTCTAGGAAGCGACAGTTAACATCAACATATCTATAGTCAGACTTCCTCAGAATGGCCATCATATGAGGACCCAACTGAAAAGCTTTGGAAAATCTTTCTTTTGCTCTCCTGAGCGTTTCCTGTTCTCTATTCCTAACAGTTACATCGTTTGCAATCGCTACACATGCGTCTACGCAACTAGGCTTCTGAATATTAGATAAGTCAGTGACAAAATGCCACAAGCCTTCTGTCGCCATTTCTCTCTTGTACATACAAAACATTTACCTCCTTCTGACAAAAATATACGTTAGCTATTTTAATTGTACCTCCATTCCTAGTAGAAATTTGTCATATTATAGTGATAATTTGTAATTTATTTGGTATCCGCTTCTGTTTTAAACTAATTTTGGTTGTTATGGCGAGCAAAAGGTCTTCGCGCTAAGTTTGCGAAGACCCTTTGTTTTTTTAAAAATTTAATTAAAAATATTTTTTTCTTCAGGTGGAAAATTGCTCTTATCTTAACTTCTACCTCACTCACATTGAAGTTTTTTCAAACACTGTTACTCTTGCCTCTATACCAGCCCTTTCTTACACATGGCTCTTTGTATCTCAAAGACACAGCTAATGATTCGATCTCGCTCTCGTTCTTGGAGGTCGTAAAACTCGACCGAAACTATATACCGTTTGCTGTCCTCTTCATTTTCAACACGGCAAACACGAACCGGGGCCTGCAGATCTCCATTTGGGAGGGTTATACGAGTATAAAGTAATGCCTTAGTCTCCACCCGTTCCTTCGTCAGAAAGCGCATTCCACCACCACTCAAGTTGAGCATCGTCGCCTGATGAAGATCACTGAGTCCTTCCTTAGTCACTGATTGGAATTTCACTGAATATGGGGCGGGAACACGAACAAAACTACGGCGTTGGACTTTGGTCACGGAACTTGGTAGCTCTACAACGAACATTGGGACTGGAACTGCGATCCGTCGCAAAACCTCCCCCTCAAACGAGTAGGCTGCCATTTCGTCCCAAAATGTAAGTTTCACCTTCGTCCCTTCACGTAAAGAGACCACCTCGCCAAGTTCAAACGGCGCACCTATTGAGAGAATTTCGTCTCCCACATCTTCAACACATGTCTTGTATCTCCCTACATACTTCCCTTCCGACACAACGAGCTCTATTACAAGGCCGATTGAAAGCTTTTGCTTATACGACAAATTTCCACCTCCATTGATCCTTCATTTAATCTTAGCCTTGCAATTCTTAAATACTATTTTCAGAACTCCGGACAGGAGGCCATAAGAAGATTTTTTTATCACAACAAATTGAGGCTCTCAAGCCTCTTTTATTTTATTTGCTTTCACAAATTCTTATTGGAAATCTACTGAACTAATGAAACGAGTAAGATCTCGTAATAAATCGACTACTATCTCATCCTGAACAAGATTACCATATTTATCAAAAAGAATACGAATTAATGGTCGAGTTGGAAAATTAGATGGGATATCAATCACAATCCCAATTTCACCAGTATTTAATTTAACAGATGAATTTTCCGGATAAATAACCAAAGAATTACGCAGAGCTAGAACAACTTCTGGCGCAAAGTCGCTATCGGATCCTGCCTCGACCAGTTCTAAGGCATAGTACAGTGGTATACCCTCATGATACGGTCGATCAGCTGTAATGGCATCAAACACATCTGCTACAGCGATCACTCTAGCATAGGGATGAATCGCATTAGATTTTAATCCATCAGGATAACCTTGGCCATTCCAACGTTCGTGATGTTGACGAATTCCAGCTAAAACTTCCGGGGAAATCTTAACTTCCTTGAGCAACTCTACTCCACGTATGGGATGTTGTTTTAAAATCTCGAATTCTTGTGTAGTTAACCCAGTTGGTTTATTGAGTAGTTCAGTGGGGATTGTCATTTTGCCTAAATCATGTAAGAGCGCTCCTAAAATCAATTCTTTTAGTTGCTCATCCATATATCCCATATTTATTGCTATCAGACTAGCTATCAACCCGACATTAACGGAATGAACATAAGTATAATTATCAAAATTTCGAAATTGATTCAAATTAAAATAAATGCGTGGATTTTTAGTTAGTTCGTCAAATATACCATCAACAACATCTTTAGTAGCTATTAGCTTTACTTCAGTTACCAAATTGCCCCCCTGGTATATGTCTTGCATTGATGCTAAGACATTTTGATATCGTTCCTGGGAAAAGCATTTAGGAGGAATTGTTTTATCCGACTCGAATTGTAATATATATACTTGATGGCTTTTTAATAACTCGAGTACACGTATGGTCACAACTTCTCCTTTGGCAAGTAATAATACCCCCTGTGCATCAAATAAATTCCGTGAAGTAGAAACCCCATGAGCAAATCCCTCAGTTTGGCATGGTTTTAAGATTAAATTCATCTTAATAATCCCCTTATTGTTTCGTTAGTTCAAAAACCTAACAACATCATAGAAAGGAGGCCTAATGTCTATGGAAAAAAGCTCTTGTATTATTGACAAGGAAATTTTGAGAGCAGATAATATTGTATAGTTTCGTATCTATTTAATTATATTTTATGATCAACAATAAACCCCCACATATCTATGTCCAATGAAGATTATCTAAACAGATTATTGTTACGTTATTAATAACCTAAGCGTGATTATAGTTATACATTGTTTTTCTGATATTTTATTATATACCAATATATCACAAAGTCTACGGCTTCGAAGAGGATTAAAAATAAGGCTTTCATCAATTATTTTCTTAGAATTCGAGAGTTTGCTCCCAACATCCTAATCAGTAAAAGGGTCTTCGCGTTAAATTACGAAGACCCTTAATTTCTATTATTTTCAGTGTTATAGCTGGCGACTAAAATGGCGACTCTCGTCAATTCTTCCGTCGCCTTCCTCCTCAAAACATCCTAAAACAGTAAAAAGATCCTTCGCAATTTATGTCGCAAAGGATCCTTGATTTATCAAATATGTAATGGCGGAGAAGGTGGGATTCGAACCCACGTGCCCTTGCGGGCAACCGCATTTCGAGTGCGGCGCGTTACGGCCTCTTCGCTACTTCTCCATGTCTAAGTATGTCAGGCGCGGCACACTTAAAATCGTCCAGAAAGTATAAAATTAACGCTGTAAATCAGCGCAATCTTTTAAAAAATAATTTCAAAATATCCTTGCATTCATCTTCCAGGACCCCAGCCACGACATCAACTCTATGGTTCCACAGAGTGTAGTCTAAGACGTTCATCACGGAACCTGTAGCGCCGCCTTTGAGATCCATCGCCCCATAGACAAGTTGCTTTAGGCGAGACTGCATGATAGCTCCTGCACACATCGGGCAAGGCTCTAACGTGACATACAATATAGCATCTGTCAGCCGCCAACTTCCTAAGACTTTGGCTGCCCGTTGGATTACCAAGACCTCAGCATGTGCTGTAGGATCATTGTTCTGTTCTCTCTCATTATGCGCGGCAGCGATTACTTGACCGTTATGAACAATGACAGCCCCAATAGGAACTTCCCCTTGTTCAAAGGCCATCTGGGCTTCTCTGAGCGCAATTTGCATCCAATCTTGATGAAGCATACTTACCTCGATTATTTGGTGACCCCGGGAGGAGTCGAACCTCCGCAAGACAGGGTTTAGGAAACCCCCGCTCTATCCACCTGAGCTACGAGGCCTTAGTGGAATCTAAAACTAT